>JAEYUK010000214.1 GCA_023432655.1 Pseudomonadota bacterium
AGGCTGCCCGGGCCGGTGAAGCCGGAAAAGGATTTGCGGTAGTTGCTGAGGAAGTGGGGAAGCTCGCCGAAATGTCCGGTCAAGCGGCCCAAGATATCGAATCGAGTTTGAAGGAAAGTGTCGTTCAGGTTGAAGGGATAGTTCAGAATGATCTTGCTCAGTCTCAAGAAATTATCAAACGCGCCAGTGAACAAGTGAAAGAAGGGATTGAAGTTACAAATAAGTGTGAAAAGATCTTTTCGCAAATCCTTCAGCAGATCACTGATGTGGTTGAGCATACCAATCACATTTCCAGCAGTTGTCAGGAACAACGAATAGGATTTGAACAAATCAATACTGCTATTCTCCAGCTTAACAATGCTTCCAATAGCAATGCTAAAGCCGCGATTGAAGTTTCTGAATCCGTTGAAAAGATGGTGGAGCAAGCTGAGCAGGTACAAAACTACACCCAACTGATCACCACTTTTATCGAGGGAAATAAAGCTGCCTAATAGGAATGAATCTTATTGAGTTTTTTATAGGCATTCTTTAGCGCAGCTGCGAGCTCCTGGTACTCTTTATCGCCATGGGTGTAACTCAGACTAATTCTGATGACCCCCCGGCCTAATTGGTCGTTAACTCCCATGGCCTTAAGAACCTTGGAAGTCTCAGGTTGATTGTCAGTGCAGGCCGCTGAGGTCGTAACAAAGATATCGTGAGATTCAAGTTCGATTTGCACCGCCTGGCCATGAATACCCGGATACCCAATAAGAGTTGTTCCGGCCAGACGAGGAGCATCCGCTCCAATAACCACAGCTTCCGGAAAAGACTTCAGTATGTCAGCTTCAAATTTAAGTTTTGCTTCTTCGAGAGCTTTTAGTTTAAATCCATTCTCCTTAAAGTCTTGCATTGCAACTGCTAGTGTTTCAATTCCCAGGTAATGTTGAGTTCCTCCACGAAGCCCTCTTTCCTGTGTACTACCAAAAACCAGAGAGCGCATTTTAGTTGGTTCCCTCACGATCATAAATCCCGATCCGGAAAGTGCTCCGATTTTATGACCGGAGCAAACGGCATAATCAAGACCGGATTGTTCGAAGTTAAAATCTCCCTTTCCAATCAGTTGAGTCGTATCACAAAAGAACTCTACTTTATGCTCTCTACAGATTTGCCCCAATTCTTGATAAGGTTGAATCACGCCGGTTTCGTTATTCACCGCCATAATGGTCACCATCGCGACTTTCTCTTTATTTTCTTCAAGGAGAGTCTTCAGGCTTTCCATCAGGACTTTTCCATTCGTATCAATTTCCACGGTCTTTAAGATGAAGTTACGGTTGTTCACATAATAAGCGAGAGCATTAGGAACGACTGAGTGTTCAATCGGGCTTGTTATAATGATTTTTTTATTGGCCGAAGCTTGGTCGAGAATTGAATGAAAGGCATGGGAAATTCCCTCGGAAGCCCCTGAGTTGAAAAAAATCTGATCGGGATAACAACCAATGATGTCCGCAATAATTTCCCGGCATTTTTCTATTCCTCTGGAAACCTTCTGGCCAATGGAATGAATGGCATTAGGGTTGGCATAGAGATCAGTATCAAGTCTTCTTTTGAGATAGTCTCGAACCGGAGTTAAGAGGGGAGAAGATCCATTGTAGTCAGCGTAAATCATATTTTCCTTAAGAGATCGAGAGCATTTGGTCCAGGGCCTTGAGGGCAAACTTCTTAGTTACTTCGTCTACTTTGATGATGTTAATCGGCTTATTCCTCTCAATGGAGCGGAAGCTCTCGAGTAACCAGCGCGGTCTCACGCGATACATGGTTGTACATAGACATTGATAAGGCGAAAGAGAGGTAATATCTAAGTGCGGGTACTGGGCGGCCAGGCGGTTCACGAGATTAATCTCTGTACCTACAGCGAACTTTGTTCCCGGCTTAGCCTCTTTAATCTGGTTAATAATATATGATGTTGATCCTGCGAGGTCAGCTCCCTGAACCACATCAAAGCTGCATTCTGGATGCACAATTAAAATTCGTTCAGGCTCTTTCTCTCTCCACATCTTAATGTGTTCTTTATTAAAGCCCTGGTGAACAGAACAAAATCCGTACCAAAGTATAACTTTGGCCTTTTGAATTTGTTCAGGAGTTAAACCTCCGAAGCGCTGGCGCGGATCATACACCACCATCTCTTCCAACTTGATCCCAAGCTTATAACAAGTATTACGTCCCAGATGTTGATCTGGAAAAAATAAAAGTTTTTCGCCTTGATTTAGACCCCAGGTGATCACTTTCTCTGCGTTGGAAGAAGTACAGATGGAGCCATCATTCTCACCAACAAAACTCTTCAGAGCTGCTGAGCAGTTAATGTAGGTAATAGGGACTATTTTATCTGAGGTACAATCCGTGAGGTATTTCCAGGCAATATCAATTTCACGCCGGTTGGCCATGTCTGCCATAGAGCATCCGGCCCTCAGGTCGGGGAGAATCACATGCTGCTTTTCAGTGGTTAACATATCGGCCGTTTCGGCCATGAAATGCACTCCACAAAACATAATGTACTCGGCTTCTTTAATCTCGGAAGCTTTGCGGGCGAGTTCCAATGAATCACCTTTGATATCGGCAAAACTAATCACGTCGTCCTGTTGATAGTGGTGACCTAAAACAACCACTCTGCTTCCCATTCTTTCTTTGATGGCCTTAAGTTCCGTCAGGACCTGTTCATCAGAGAGTTCGGACTCAGGGATTTCTGGTAAATGATCTTTTGAATTTAATTCGTCATAGATATCTAGCATGGGTGAACCTTTAAAAATTTTCCTCACCTTACAATGAGAGGTCGAAAGGAGCAAGTTCGTGCGATGCGCAGGGCCAAAAAAAAAGTATCTTGCGTGGTGCGAAAATGATTTAATTTTATTCACTTGGCCCTTTGACGAAGTGTTCCCACTTCCCTAGACTTTTATTAATAGGACCATTTGAAGGACCACTTACGAGACCACGGACTCTTTTTTAGGAGAATAGGTTATGAAAATTATCACTATCGGAAATAACAAGGGCGGCGTCGGCAAAACAATGCAATGTTTTCAGCTTGTTTGTCACCTGGCCAACCAGGGCTATCGCGTTCTTGCCATTGATCTTGATTCACAAGCAAATTTAAGCTCTACATTAGGTGTAATTATCCAACGAACGCTCATTCCTGAGTGGCTTATTGGTGATGTAAAAGCTGAAGAAATTATTAGTGAAGCAAGTGGTGAGTATGATTTTTATAAGAACATCAAAATCATCGCTAGCTCCCGCCACATGGCCAATCTGGCAAAACTTCTCATCCTTTCTGAATCGGAAGTGAGAAAAAATGCCGGAAGAAAAGAAAGGCTGATGAAACTTCGTCTTAAAGAGATTGAAGATCAGTTTGATTTCGTCGTGATTGATACTCCTCCGATGTTAGGCGATGAACTCATCATGTCGCTTGTAGCTTCTAACCTTATTCTTATCCCTACTCAGGCCCAGGATTATTCTATCGACGGACTTGAAGAGTTGATGGATACGTTTGAAATCATCAAAGAAACTGAAAATCCAAGTCTGGAATTCTCGATTATTCCTTCGATGGTTAACCCAAGAAGAAAGATTGAAAGACAACGTCTCGAAGAGCTTAGTCAGTCATTCAATGTTACTCCGACTATCCGCAATTTGGTGGACATGCAGGAATCAGTAGCATTGAAGAAGCCGGTTTTCATGTTTGGAAGTAATTCTAAAGGAAAGCAGGATTATTTAAGTCTCTGGAAGTCTCTAGGTTTAAATTAATTTACGAACACATATATATATTAGTCGTTTAAGGAGAGGCCATGGCCAAGGAATTTTCCGCACGAGTGTCTAAACGCGAACGCAAAGTTACTGATATTACCGCAGGGATTGATGAAAAAATCCTTAGAGCAAATGATCAGAAGCTCCTCCGTGGAGCTCAGTTATCGAATATCGCTCTGGATACCATCGTTGTAAGAGAGCAGGTAAGAACTAAGTTTAATGATGAATCCCTTCAAGAGTTAGGTGAAAACATTAAAGTTAATGGTTTGATCCAACCACTTGTCATTCACCGAGAAGGCAACAAGTTTGTCTTAATTTGCGGAGAACGTCGTTTCCGTGCGATGACGATGATTAACATGAAAGAAGCTCCTTGCTTCATTCTTGAGAACAAATCGAAAGAAGAACTCATGGCGATCCAGTTCTCAGAGAACCAGGCGCGAGAAGATCTTCATTATATTGATCAAGCCGATTCCATTTATGGTTACCAAAAACTTACAGGTACATCTGAGAGAAAAATTACAGCAGCGCTTGGAATTTCTAAATCAGAAGTTCACCGCTGCTTAATGATTGCAAAACTTCCTAAAGACATTAAAGAAGCTGCAAAAAATTACAATACCGAAAAGTATGTTCTTCTTGAATGGGATGAGCTTCCTAAAAATGAATTTAAAGCAGAGATTAAAGAAAAAATTCTTTCTGGTGAAATCACTAAAAGAATTCAGCTTAAAAGAATCACATCTCAGCTAAAGATAGAGAAGCCTAAGAAGAAGGTTAAAGATCCTTCTGTTGAGACGTTGATGAAAGTTCTCAATTCGCAAATTAAAGATCCTAAGCTTCAGGCCAAGGCCAAGGCCCTCATGGCAGAACTCATGAACTAAATGAAAGGGTCCGTAAGGGCCCTTTTTTTTGGCACCCCCTTTGCTTCATATAACTGTATAAAGAAGAACTTTCCCTTAATGAAGATGGATTTTTAGGGGGTTAGGGATTCAGAGGGGAAACAAAATGTTTAATATTTGGTCACAAAAACAGCACTATCTATCTTTTAGACACCTGATGATAGGGTCGATCGTCCTAATGAGCGGCATTGCTTATGGGCAAGTCACCCCGAAGATGTCTATCGCACGCGCACCGGCAAGCTATATTCCTGATGATGATGTCATCATTAAGCCGATTGATAATGAGCTTTCTTTTTATCAGCAATACGTTGCTTCGGATAAGAGTCATGATGTGATCAGCTCTCGAAATCAGATTAAGATTTGGAATGATAATCAAGCCTTCGCAGACCAATATGGTCTAGATTCAACGCTTACTGGTTCTTCGTATTTTGTTCCTTCTGCCGATGAAAAGTTTGAGTACTTCAAAGATAAATATATGCGTTACCTTCGTCGTAAAGGTGAACAGCCTCTTAAGGATATGCCAAAGGGATGGTATCAGGATTATCGTGCTTCAAACGAAGTAGATACAATCGATGAGATGGAAGAGCGCTTTAAGAAAACAACAAAAAAAGGTGTGAGCGGTCAGGCATTGCCGGATTCATTAAAACAAAAAGAAGTGAGTTTATGGAAAAAGCATAAATTTATTTTTCAACCTCGTCTGGATCAAGGTTTAGTTGTCGTTGGTATCCGAGGCCCATTCGCTTACGCCCGAGCTTGGGTAGGTGTGAACGGCGAAACAGAAATCAACGTAAAGCACGAAATTGATTCTATTGGTCTTCGTGTCATGTACAACTATTATGTTCATTCAGGAAAATACTTCACCAGTGCTGATAAACGTATCTCTGATAATCTCTATGCGCGTGTCACAAGTATAAAAAATCCGGCGGCCAAAGAGGATAGCGTTAAGCATGATAATACAGTGATGCTGCTTTATGCTACAAAGTTCTAGATTTTTCCTAGTAATCAAATACCTCGGAGAGTAAACTAGCTCATACTGTTAACTCTATAAATTGGAGTGGCCATGAGTCTATTCGAGTCTCCATTTTTTCAGGATGCTTTCTCGCAGCTTGAAACTGCTGGATCAACCATGAACATGGATATGAATGTTCTGGAAAGGTTGAAATTCCCTAAGCGTGCGTTGCAAGTCTCCGTACCTGTTCGTCTTGATGACGGAACAGTTAAAGTTTTTGAAGGTTATCGTGTTCAACACAATATGACCCTGGGACCTGGTAAGGGTGGGATACGTTTTCATCCTCATGTTTCTTTATCTGAAACTGCAGCTCTTGCCATGCTGATGACTTTTAAATGTGCTCTGGTGGGCCTTCCATTAGGGGGAGCCAAGGGCGGTATCAAAGTTGATCCGAGTGAACTTTCTCGCGCCGAGCTTCAGGCATTAACCAGAAGATATACCACAGAGATCTCCATGATTATCGGACCGGATAAAGATATCCCAGCTCCTGATATCGGGACAGATGGTCAGACCATGGCCTGGATGATGGATACTTATTCACAGCTAAAAGGTTACACTATTCCTGGAGTTGTGACGGGAAAACCAATCGCGATCGGTGGGTCACTTGGACGTTCTGACTCTACTGGCAAGGGAGTCGTGTTCTGTATAAATTTTGCTTATGAGAAGCTCAATAAAACGATTGGTTCTAGCACTACTGTCGCCATTCATGGTTACGGGAAAGTAGGTATGCCTGCAGCTCATGATCTTCATGCTCAGGGAGCAAAGATCGTTGCCATCTCGGATGTTTCTGGAGCTATCTACAACAAAAATGGACTCAACATCCCTCAATGTACTGAGTGGGTAAAAGGCAGAAGATTACTTCGCGATATGCCAGGTGCTGAACATATCTCCAACGAGGAACTTCTCGCTTTAGATGTGGACATTCTTATTCCTGCTGCTATCGACGGAGTCATCACTAAAGACAACGCTCATAAAGTAAAAGCATCCATCATTGCAGAAGGGGCCAATGGTCCATTAACTCATGAAGCCGTTGATATCATCTCAGAGAGCGGCGGGCTTATCCTTCCAGACATTCTTTGTAATGCGGGTGGCGTGATTGTTTCCTATTTTGAATGGGTGCAAGGTCTACAGATGTTTTTCTGGGATTTGGATACCGTAAATAAAAAACTCCACGATATTATAAAACAAGCTTTTGATAAGGTCTGGCTGAATGCAGATCTCTATAAGGTGAATATGAAGCAGGCAGCATTCATCACCTCATTACAACGAATTGAAGGTGCGATGAGACTGCGTGGAATGTGGCCAGGCTAATTTCATAAAAGAAATATCTATTTATTAGATCGTGGGCTTGTTTTCTTTCTATTTCCAAGATGCTTTGTTTTTGACTATTTTAGGGCCATGAAAATACTCATTTTTTTGGCCCTGTTTTTTACTGTTAATGCTTTTGCTGTGAATCCTTGCGATTTTGAAATGACCCAGGATTTTAGAGAAGCGCTTCAGGCTTCAGGAATTAAGCCCCATAAAGTTTCAAAAACCTTCAGTAAATTTCGTTTCAATGAAAAGCAAATGATCCATCTGACTGTAAGCCTGCAGGAGTGGCTAAGTGGCATTGGCCGCCAGGAGGCTTTAGAACTTTTTGTAGAAGATCGAAATGATGGTGAAATTCTTTATTACCAGCTGGATGGTAAAGAGATCGCCTTAATTCATTACTATCCAGGGGATAATGAATACGGAGCTTTCGTGGAGATGAAAGGGAATGCCTTTACTCTACTAGCGGAAGTCCGTGACAGTGATATTTACTGCTACTAATATTAAAGGATGATATTTCTTATCATCCTTTTTCCTTTTTTCTCTTTCGCCCATGTCATCCAAGATGATGTTTCTCTGACTGAAAAATCTCGATTCTCCTTTAAAACTGTTTGTTCTGAGATGGTTTCCCATGACACTCCCTTAATTGATGCTCTCTCAGGGACTGAACTCAGCTGCATGGGAAAGAAAATTCAGGTAAGACAATTTTGTGAGAAAAAACTCGCGGCTGATCCGTATTATCTCCGGGCCTATGTAGACAAGGAAGATAAAGAGGTTGTCTGTGTCTCTGGAAAGAAAGTCCTTTTTAAGTACCAATGTGTGAAGTTAAGTGATCGGGCCCTCTGTTCTCAGACGGCTGAGAAGAGTTGCCTTCAGATTCGCGAGCAACTGGCCAAACGCCTGGATCTTGTGCATTCATCTTTTGTTAAATCAGAAAAAGGCATCAGGCAGTTGAATTGTTTTTTTGAATCACTGCCTCTTAGTGAAAAATCGATTTAATAAGCATATTTTTATTAGATTAGTCAGTCTGATCCCTCTGTAATAAGTTTCTAAAAAAAACATAACCGGGGATTGAATGAAAGCTTTTATTTTATCACTTCTACTTACTACAACTCATGCCTTTGCTTTTAATGTTTGTGACTATGATGACTGGGGTGTTCTTCTTCAGGAAATGCATAGAAGTAACATCCATCCAATGAAATATGCCGACGTGAGAAACTTGAGTCAGAAAGAACTCAAGCTTATTCACAAAACGATTCAACAAACTGAATGGTCTACTGACTATACTGAACAAGAAGCTTTAGAAGAATTTCTGGAAATGTGGGAAGGCAGAGTAGGAGAGCTTGCTGGAGAGATTTCTTATTACCATCTAAATGGTAAAATACTGATCTCAGTAATTTATTATCCTGGCGATAATGTTTATGGAGCTTACTGGTACGAGAAGAATGGGAGATTTGAATTGGTTGCCCATATCGATGATAGTTCAATTGTTTGTAAAAATAATTAATAACCGCAGCAAAGTTTCCCATTTTCTAACTACTTACTAAAAAAAATCTTGGCACCTTCTTCGCAGAATAATCTTTGGAGGTGCCTATGGAAACACAATTACAAACCTGTTACTTCACTAAAAAAGGTCCAGCTCTTGTTACTCTTTTTGGTTATGCCACCAAAAGTGTTCCAGGGTTAGAGATCAATGGCCTGGGAAAATATGGAAAGGCCATCAAAGAAAAAATTATCTTCGTTACCCGCTCCCGCGCCCTTCAAATTCCACTTAAACGCTTTGTTCTGAATGTGGAATTAACTGATGATTTAGGTGATTTGGAAAGTTCGGCGGTGAAGTGGCTCGAGTATCCCTTACTTCTTCACTACTGGTTTCTCGCCGGATTATTACCCATTTCTAAGCTTGATAATTGCTTGGCCGTGGGCTCCCTTACGCCGAGTGGAGTTGTCGAAGAACCCTTAAACGAATTAGTGATAAAGCTTTGTGAGAGAAATGAACTTCACCTGATAGCATCAACAGGTGGACTGAACAGTCCCTTGGGAGTCATTGATGGCAATGATCTTTTTGGGACTGTAACTCAGCTTGATTTTAAATGGAAAGAGTCTCTGCCAGTTGCTGGTACTGGATGAAATTGTGGTCTTCCTTGGTTGTGCAGTTAGCAAGATCTGTCGATGTCACTTTACCTTTCTGAACTACTGTCACAGATGGAAATTTCCCGTCTTTTAAAAGTTCTACGGCGAGATTTCCCATCTGGGAAGCGATAAAACGATCATCGGAACTTGGAGAACCACCCCGTTGGATGTGGCCTAAAATCGCCACGTGAGCATCCAGCTGGTAGGTTTCCTTGAGAACTTTTTGTATTTCATAGCTTCTGCCGGAAGTTGGTCCTTCTGCTACAATAATAATGGAGGACTCTTTTCCGCGAGAAATACCACGATGGATATCATCAGCTAGCTTCTGATGGTTCACTTGTTCGTGGGGCAGGAGGATGTTTTCGGCCCCCGTACAGACTCCCACCTTAAGGGCAATCGCAGATGAATTACGTCCCATCACTTCAACTAAAAAAGTGCGGGCGTGGGAGTGAGCGGTGTCGCGGATTCTATCCACGGCCTCAACCGCCGTTTCTACCGCCGTATCAAAACCGATAGTGTATTCAGTATTAGAGATGTCGTTATCGATGGTTCCAGGAATCCCAATAACTGGAAACTGGTGTTCCTTCCAAAGGGCCATGGCACCATTAAAAGAGCCGTCTCCGCCAATCACAATCAAGGCTTCAATGCCTTGTCCTTTCATAAGCTCCACAGCTTTCTTTCGGTATTCGATCTTAGCAAATTCGGGAGACCGCGAAGTCTGGAGGATAGTGCCTCCGCGCTGAATGATATTACCCACGCTGGATAGGCCCATATCAAAAAACTCACCGCGCAGAAGTCCGGCATAACCGCGTTTGATACCGGTCACCTGCATATTATGAAAATGCGCAGAACGAACGACTGCACGGATGGCGCAATTCATTCCCGGAGAGTCTCCACCTGAACAAAGAATAGCAATGTGTTTGAAGGCCATAGTAAATCCTTTAGACAAAAATCGAGTTGCCTGTGAATTCAACAGGCTTAGGAATATTTAAAATTTTAAGTACAGTTGGTGAAACGTCTTTAAGAGCGAGCACCTTACTCTTTGTATCAACCATAATGGATTGATCTTTAAGCTTAGGATGGACGACACAGAAAGGAACTTCCGAATCAGAGTGAGACGTATGGACGCCACCTTCGGCATAAGTCATCTGATCCGCATTTCCGTGATCAGCAGTGATGATCATCGTGACATTCTGCTCGGAGCATTTCTGAAAGAGTCTTGCCACGCAAGTATCCAGGGTTTCAATCGCTTTAACCGTCGCCTCAAAATTTCCTGTGTGACCGACCATGTCGGCATTAGCGAAATTCACGAGGTAAAAAGAAAAAGACTTATCGTCCAGAGCTTTCAGGAGATGGTCGGTCACTTCTTCTGCACTCATTTGAGGCTTTTGATCATATGTGGCCACTTCCCTTGGAGATTGAACTAAACAGCGCTCCTCTCCTGGGAAAGGAGTTTCTTCTCCGCCGTTAAAGAAGTAAGTCACATGCGCATACTTTTCTGTCTCGGCAATTTTAAATTGCTTCTTTCCAAGTTTTGAGAGGTATTCCGACATTGTTCCCTTGATTTTCTCTTTATCAAAGAGGACAGGCAAATGGGGAAGCTCATCAGGCACATAAGGAGTCATACATAAAAAGTAGCCTGGTCTCACAGGCACATGAAATTCGTTAAACTTCGGATCATTCATCGCCAGTGTAATCTGACGGGCGCGATCTGGACGGTAGTTAAAGAAGAAGACCGCATCCCCCTCTTTAATTGCTCCCGCTTCAGAGAACAGTACAGGAGTTATGAATTCATCAAAAATTTCTTTTTGATATTGCTCGAGAACATAGTCCTGAGGTTTGTGAGAAGTCTTAGCACCTTGTCCAATCATGGTAGTGTAGGCGTGGTTGATCTTTTCCCAGCGACGGTCCCGGTCCATTCCAATAGAGCGGCCTTGCATACTGGCAAAAACAAAACCAGGCTCTTTTAGAATTTCTTTGGTGAATTCCACTCCTTTATCTTTAGAAGTGTCTCGGCCATCCATAAAGGCATGAAGGAAAACATCAAGGTCCTGATGGCTTCTTAGAATTTTGATAATTTCTTTTAAGTGATTGATATGAGCATGAACCCCGCCATCGGAGAGTAGACCCATGAGATGGATTCTCTTATTACCCGCACGTGCCTTTTCTATGAGCTCCAAGAGACGAGGCATGTCTTTGAAAGTGTTCTGCTCAATCGCTTCATTGATTCGAACTAAGTCTTGTCGCACGGGACGACCAGCTCCCAGATTTAAATGTCCCACTTCTGAATTTCCAGCAACGCCTTTAGGTAATCCTACGGCAACTCCCCCGGGCTCGATGGTTGTGAGAGGGTAGTGCTTAAAGAGTTGATCAAGAGTCGGCTTTTGTGCGGCCTTTATAGCATTTCGATGGTCACTTGGGTTCATCCCGTAACCATCTAATATAATCATTAAAACTCTGGGGCTTAGACCTTGGATAGTTTGCATGCATTTTCCCTAGTTATGATAAGGGTGTCCTGATCTTATTGTCTGGGCACGATAAAGTTGTTCTACCAGAAGTATTCTGGCCAACTTATGAGGGAAAGTCAGCTCGGAAAGAGAAATGCGCTCCTGGCAATTATCCAGAACTTCTTGAGAAAATCCTTCTGCTCCGGCGATAACAAAAATGATTTTGGACGGTCGTTCTATAAGGGTTTTGGTCCATTCGGCGAAGGCCACTGATGTACTGCGTTTTCCCCACTCAGTCATTAAAATGAGGTGGAAGCCGCCTGTTTGGGCGAGATCTTTGACCTTTTTTAAAATGGCTTCGCCTTCAGCTTCTTTATTCTCCGCTGAAGCCTTAAGTTCATGGATCACAAGTTCGGGATTATTGATTCGTTTTAAATAATCTTTTTCAATTTGCTCAAGATGCTGGTCTTTGAGCTTTCCGACGGTGATGAGGTGAAATTGTTTTGCCATAAACTTGACCAGTATTCTTGGATAATAATATTTCCCATTATAAGCCACTTTAATGATTTAATATAGTTTTATGAAAGTCACCTTGACCCTTATAGATAACGAGATAAAAGAGTTTAATCTCTCTAAAAATGTGCTTACCCTTGGGCGTTCGAAGTCTAATGATATCTCCATCCCTCATGAGGGATTGTCACGCGTTCATTGTCGGATAGAGCTCAATGACCAGGGTGAAATTGTGGTGACCGATTTAAATAGCACTAATGGCATCCTCATTCAGGGAAATAAAATTCCAGCAGAAGTTCCAACTGTCTATCCTCCTTTTCTCACGATTAATATCGGGCCGATTGTGGGCTTAAGC
>JAEYUK010000240.1 GCA_023432655.1 Pseudomonadota bacterium
CTCTTACCCATATCTAGGACTTTTAGTGAGTGGTGGTCACACCGCTTTTATGTGGGTAAAAGGCCCAAATGATATGGAAATTTTAGGCAACACACTTGATGATGCTGCCGGAGAAGCTTTTGATAAAGGTGGGAAGATGATGGGTGTGGGTTATCCCGCTGGTAAAATCATTGATGATCTCGCCAAAAATGGTGATAAAAACAAATACGAATTCCCTATCAGCTATATGAGAGACCGTCCGGGGAAAATGAGTTTCTCCGGTTTAAAAACAGCTCTTCGAGTTAAATTACAAAAGATGACTCCGGAAGAAATTCAAACGGAACTTCCTCATCTGTGTGCCGGCTACCAGGAAGCCATTGTTCAAACTCTCAGGATTAAGGCCGAAGAAGTCATTGAAAAAGTCTTAGAGAAAAAATTACGAAGCTTCGATACTCCCATTGTTCTTGGAGGAGGAGTTGCCTGCAACTCTCGCCTTCGGGAAGTTTTCAGAGAAAAGTTTAAAAATGTCCATGCGGTAAAACCTATTTTCTCAACCGATAACGCCGGGATGGTTGCCAATTGGGCGGCCCGTGTTCCTGATTTAAAAATATCTTTTCCCGAATGCTTAAGTCTTGATGCCCGTTCTCGCTTTATGGAGAAAAAATAATGGGACATCGCTTTCCTATGGCCAATAAAAGTTTTGGCCAGCATTTCTTAAGTAGCTCTCACGTCATCTCTAAAATAACGTCGCCACTGCCGGAAGGAATAGATGCGATTGTAGAAATTGGTCCAGGCCCTGCGGTTCTGACTCCTCATCTGGCAAGTTACAAGCTTCCAGTTTATGTCATCGAAATGGATGAGCGTTTTGTGGAATTACTCTCTCCGGTTGTGGGCCCCGATCATGTGTTCCGTCAGGATGCTCTGGAATTTAACTGGAAAGAGTTCTTAGAAGGTCACGGTTTCAAATCTATCTGGCTTGTTTCAAATCTTCCTTACAATGTGAGTGTACCTCTAACTCTCTCATTTCTCCGAATCCCGGAGATTTCACACATGACTCTCATGTATCAAAAAGAAGTGGCCCAAAAAATTCTTCCCAATGATCCGCGAAATGCCATGGGTTCTCTTCACGCCCTTTGCCGCTCGCAGTTTGAACTTAAACACGTGGTCTATGCTCCTCCCGGCGCGTTTGTTCCCCCACCCAAGGTGGACTCCCAGGTCCTGGGATTTAAGCGCAGACAAAATCCGGACATACCCCTAGATGAGGTAGACCATTTCGAAAAATATTTACGCCTGGTTTTCTCGCAAAGAAGAAAACAACTTGGCGGCATTCTAAAGAATGAATGGGGCGCGGAGCTAACTCAGGAAAGACTTGAGGCCGCAAAGCTTAGTCCCCAAGTTCGCGCCGAAGCTCTCACTTACGAAGATGTGATCAAGCTTTTTAAACTTACCTAATAGTGATACACTTCAGTCCCTATGGGCGTAAAAATCATCTGTAAAAATCAGCGAGCAGGATATGACTACTTTTTAGAAGAGAAGTACGAGTGTGGCGTCGCACTGCAAGGAACTGAGGTTAAGTCCCTTAGACTTGGCAAGGCCCTCATTACCGAGGCCTATGTAACGATTGATTCCCAGGGTGAAGTTTGGCTACAAAATGCCACAATTCCCCACTATGAATTCGGGAACATCAATAATCATCCAGAAACTCGTAAGCGCAAGCTCTTGTTAAATCGAACAGAGATTCAACAAATTAGCAAAAAAATGGCCACAAAAGGGTATACAATTATACCTTTGGCCTTGTACTTTAAGGACTCCCTGGTTAAATGTGAAATAGCACTGGCCAAGGGGAAAAAGCTCTATGATAAGCGCGATACTGCTGCTAAAAAGGACGTGGAGCGTAAACTAAGACAAGGGCAATTTGAATAATGGAAACCAGTTTCGATAACGTCCGGACTATTTATCCATTGAACCAGACCAAGACCTTCACCCATGAAGAGGCCTTGGAATTGGTTCCACTTCTCATGCACATTTCTGCTAAAACTAAGCGGGAACTCAATGTCTTAAACTCTCAGCTTTCATTTTTTAAATCGAATTCTGCCAAAGCGGAAGCGATCCAGGAAAAAATAAACACGACCCTTCAAAGCTGGTCCGACAAGGTAAGACGCCTTGGGGCCATCCCTGTCTCTCTATGCAAAGTCCGAATCCCTGGTGAGGAAGGGCATTTCCTATGGGAATACCCCGATAACCGCCTTTTCATGCACTGATTGTGAGAATTAAGAACATACGTTAGAATTTTCCTATGATGGAAAAATTAAAGAAACATTACCTGAAGTTGGGCAGCCGACCTTTTGTTATTGGCGCTGTTATTCTTTTGTTCGTCATGGATCTGTTAAATTCCGCCTATCTTCGCCTCTACTGGCTTAAAAAAGACCTCTCCACAACACTTGTCCACGAGATGGTAAGAAAGAATGGATACGTGATTGAGAACTTCTCACGGGACACCATCATGGAAATGAAGGGTTTTCTGGATAATACCTTCTACTTTTTTTTATTTCTTATTCTGATAAATAATATTTTCTTTTATTTTTTCTATCTGAGAAAAAAACTCTGGGCCCAAGGATATATTCTCTTTTACACTCTGACCGGAAGTGTTTTTTCACTGTCGTTTTTAGTGGATCAAGCTGATTTGGGTATGATGTGGCTTATCTACAACATTCTCACCATTTTCATTTATCTCTATCTTTATTTTGGTGTGAAGCTTTTAAAGTACGAAACGACTGATGCTATCCCTGAACATGAAAGGTAGGCACAATAAAATTCCCGTTATCGGAATTAATCCAGGCGGGAATATCTCGTAGACCATTCATCAGCATTCTTTGACCTACCACCGATAAAATAAATGAATCGAAGGCCTGAACATTTTTAATAATGGTATCCATGTCATTTTCATAAATAAAAATCTGCATGTGCTCTTCGATATTCATGATTATCTGCTCGCGGGCAGAGCTTGCGAGATCCAGATCAAATAATTGCAGTAGCAGTGATTTACTCACGACCCGGGCCCGGTAAAGTTCCAAAAGACAAATATGTATATTCGATTCATACATAGTCAGGTCTTTGGGAAAATGGCGCAGAAGATAGTTAAGCCGGGCGAGCAGCATGTACGAAACATTACCGAAGGATTCATAGGAAATTTTAAAAACTTCGAGGAGTTGATCGTAATAATTTTTCCAAACCCAAAAATCAATTGGACGGTGCCAGTAAGGAGTAAAACCTTTACGGAGTTTCCGTTTGAATGAGCGGGAAAGCATGTGCTCATCAGTGTTTTTCTTAAGAAGATTTTTGGAATAATCTACTTCCAATGATGAGACCCGTTCTTGTTCGTATTTTTTTGGATTTGTTTTCTGAAATTCTGCATCCTCTTCCAGGAGCTTTTCCATTTCTTCCCGCACTTGGGTGACATTGAGGCGCGGGCAAGACTTGGCACCAGTACAACTGGCAAGACAAGAGTCCTCACAAGGAGGACGACTTAAGGGGAAGTCGACAACCAACTTTTTTAGGCCATAGGTTTCAATCCAGGTGGTGATGATTTCATCACGGTCTCTGATCTCTTCATCTTTGACCTGATGAAGAGATTTTAAAAACCAGCGTTTTTTTTCAGGATAATACTCAAGAAGAGAAAAGAAAAAATTCTCCTTCCTCCCTCCTCCTAAACTTAAGCCTGCCACATTTTTGTATGATGAAATCAAAAGCCTTCCTTCCTTAAAGCGGGGACTCCACTTTAAATGGTAGAATTTGCATTCCATGGGCCCGAACTTTCTCTTCAATCACTTTTGGATCTAGTCCTTTATGAACCAGGATAAAGCATCCGCCGCCGCCGGCCCCACACATCTTTAATCCTATCACATTTCCGTCTTTTTTAAGCTCTGTTGTGAATTGTCGGATTTTATCTGTGGTAATTCCCGGAAAAAGCTTTTCTCGCTCTTCCCCTTCTCGGGCGATAAGTGAAAGCATCTTATCCCACTGCTTCGTTTTGAGGGCCATATAGGTCTGATAGGAAATATCAGCGATGCGAGTTAGGCCTTCCACCACTTCTGGTTTCTTGTCGAAAAAGCCCTTATAAACTTCCCAGTTATTAATACCGGAAGCGCGGGATTGTCCGGAAGAGATAAGTGTGAGGTGACTTTCCAGCACCTCTTTTAATTCATCTGAATAAAGCTGCTCGACTTTGATTTCCCCTTCAATACCTTTGATCGCGAGAACTCCCCCTGTTAGGGCCGGAAAATAATCCTGATACCCAGCAATTCCTTGATTAAGGATGCGGCTTTCAACTGCCTTAACTCGCATGACCGCTGTATGGCGGTCGTAATTGTGGCCCGTGAAATTACAAAGGGCCCGATAGAGAGTGACC
>JAEYUK010000264.1 GCA_023432655.1 Pseudomonadota bacterium
TTTCTCATGGAGCAAACAGAGTACATTAATCACGCCTATCTTTATTGTCTCATTTCGTTCTGGCTCATGATTTTGCCGCTCAATCAAAGGCGAAGTCACTTTCCGGCATGGATGCTGTATCTGATTCTTTTTCACATGGCTCTGGCCTATTTTTATGGAGGGATTGCAAAGCTCAATGGAGACTGGATGGCCGGACGTCCTATGAATCTCTTTTTAGAACATAGAAAAGATTATTTTCTGAGTTTTATTTATCAAAAAAACTGGGCCCCCCTTTTTTTTAGCTATGGGGGAATACTCTTCGATTTATTAATTGTGCCGATGATGGTGATCAAAAGAACTCGACTGCTGGGGTTTATACTTTCCCTGGTTTTTCATCTTTCAAATGTTCTGATGTTTGGGCTCGCAACTTTTCCGTGGTTTTCCCTTCTTTTAACCAGTCTATTCTTCGATCCCTCTTGGCCTCGAAGAATTCCTGTACTCTCTCATCATCTTCCAACAAAAGAAGGAACACCTCAGGAATCAAAACTTAATCCCATTCTGATTACTGCTTTAAGCTGCTATGTGGTTATTCACCTGCTTCTTCCGCTAAGACATTGGCTTTATCCAGGGGTCACCAGTTGGACGGAAGAAGGTCATATGTTTTCCTGGAGAATGATGCTTCGGCATAAGCAAGGGACCCTTTCCTATTTCGTGCAAAATAAAACCACTCTGGAAATCATTCCAATCAATCCTCTGGAGTTTATTACCCAGCGGCAATTTGGTGACATCATCGGTAAACCGGATCTAATGCTTCAGTTTTCGCACTTCTTGAGAGATCACTATCAAAGATCATGGGGTTCTGAAGTTTCAGTTTTTGCCAGCTCCCGAGTCAGTCTCAATGGTCGTCCCCAAAAAGAGATGATCAAACCAGGAACAGATCTCGCTCAGGAGAAGAGGAGCATTCTAAGCTATGAATGGGTTCTTCCCCTGGACGAGATCAATACAACTAACTATTCCGATACATCCTTCTGAGCTTTTGCTGGTCACTGAAACGCACATCTTTCGGTTTACTAGAAAGATAGTTACCTCTAGGAATTCTAGATTTTCCCCGAGGCGGAATCGGTCTTACTTTTCGCAGTATTTTCTTCTGCCGCTTTTTCTTCTCTTTTGTGAGATTTCTTTCAATCGCACTCTCTTGTGGATACCAGTCTAAACATTTACCTTGGGGCAACTTCCAATAAAGCGCCAGGAGGAGAATCCTCACGTATTTGAATATAGTCATGCATAACCTTGAATGGGGAAATTAACGATAAAACAGCATCAAGATTATTGATGTTCATGACACGACTCCTGAATGAGTTACTTGAATGTAATTAAGGGAACAAAAAATGGAGGGAATTAGATATTCATAGAGAAGTTATAGCATAGAATGCAGAATTTGAAGTAAGCCGATAAAAATCAAATAGTTGTCATAAAAAAAGGCCCGCATTTCTGCGGGCCCCAATCATCCAAAATAGCGGGATGCGATTTTTTTTAAGTTGATTAAACTTTGAAGCCTTTAAGCTTGTCTGCAAGCGTAGATGGCTGGGCCACTTCGTGCTTGTAGTTCGACTTATACTCGCCAGAAGCAACCGCTTTCATAGAAAGGGCGATTTTCTTAGCAGCTTTGTCGATAGAGATAACGATCGCCTTAACTTTGTCACCTTTAGCAACTTTGTCAGACGGCTTCTCTACGCGCTCTTCAGAGATTTCAGAGATATGAACTAGACCTTCGATACCAGTCTCAAGCTCAACGAATACGCCGAACTCAGTGATACGAACAGCTTCGCCTTCAACTACTGAACCAACTGGCATGCGCTCTTCAATTTTCTTCCAAGGATCTTCCTCAAGCTGTTTAAGGCCTAGGCAGAATTTTTGGTTTTCAGCATCAACTGTTACCACAGCAGCTTTTACTTTCTGGCCAACTTTGAACTCATCAGCTGGGTTCACGTTTTTCTTAGTCCAAGAAAGGTCAGATACGTGGATAAGAGCATCTACTTCTTCGCCAAGGTCAAGGAAAAGACCGAAGTCTACGATAGCTTTAACAGTACCTTCAACAGCTTTACCTACTGGGTATTTGTTAACGAGATCGTCCCATGGATTTGGCATAAGTTGTTTAAGACCAAGAGAGATTCTCTTGTTCTCAACGTCTACTTCAAGAACAACAGCTTCAACTTTTTCGCCTACATTGTAAGTCTTGTTAGTAGCTTTTTTGTTAGTCCAGCTCATTTCTGAAACGTGGATTAAACCTTCGATACCGTCAGAAAGCTCAACGAAGATACCGTAGTCTTTAACAGAAACGATTTCTCCAGATACTTTTGAACCTGGCATATATTTATCTTTAGCAGATTCCCAAGGGTTAGCTTGAACTTGCTTAAGACCTAGAGATACGCGCTCTTTAGAAGCATCGTACTTAAGGATCTTAACATCTACTTCGTCACCAACGTTAAGAAGGTTAGAAGGATGCTTCACGCGGCCCCAAGACATATCTGTGATGTGTAGAAGACCATCAACACCACCAAGATCAATGAACGCACCGTAATCAGTAATGTTCTTCACGATACCTTTTACGATCATTCCTTCTTGAATCTGAGTAAGTGTTTCGTCTCTCATCTTACCGCGCTCTTCAGCTAGGATTGCACGACGAGAAAGAACGATGTTTCCACGTTTCTTGTTGAACTTAATAACTTTGAATTCCATTGTTTTACCAATGTACTTATCAAGGTTCTTAACAGGACGGATATCGATTTGCGAACCAGGAAGGAACGCTTTAACACCGATATCAACAGAAAGACCGCCCTTAACTTTTGCGATAACAGTACCTTCAACAGGTTCACCTTTTTCGCAAGCTTCAGAGATTTTATCCCAAGCTTTAAGGATTTCAGCTTTGTCTTTAGAGAGAACAAGGTTCCCCATTTGAGACTCAAGCTTTTCAAGATAAACTTGGATTTCATCTCCAACTTTAACTTTCATTGTACCGTCGTAGTTACGGAATTCGCGAGCAAGTACAAGACCTTCTTGCTTATAACCGATGTCGACAGTTACGAACTCGTCGTTCATAGCAACAACTTTACCCATGAAAACTTCGCCTTCAGCGAAATTTTTTGCGGATGAAGAGTTGATCAAATCTCCGAATTCAGTTTTAGCTTTTTGTTCTGGAACGTCTCCCATTTCGAAGTCGAACCCTTTGATCCAAGCTGGGATTTCAAAGTTAGTTTTAGAGGCAGTTGTTTTGGTGGCCATAATATAGCCCCCCTTTTTAGACATTAATTCTCCTACTGGAGAGCGTTTGTTATAAATGATTTTAGTCGTTTATGCTAATCTTTTTTGCTTCTGAGTGTAACGAAGGCGCTGTGTGTAAAGTTTTTCATAGAAGGCATAGAGTTCTTCGGAATATTTTTCAAAATGGTGCTGCTCCTGAAGTTCCATCTCCACTCCTGTTAACTCGTCTAAGTACCTGGGATAATTGAGAAGAATTCGAGCGAGTTTATCTTTTAACTCCCGTCCGTCCTGGGGGTGGTAAGTCTCACCGAATTTTCCTTGTTTCACCAGTTGCTGTCTGGTGGAGGTCCGCGGGAGTAAAACTGGGGTTTGAGTCACCAGAGCATAAATATCCTGGTCAGAAAATAACTCATCTTCAGGGAGTCCCACATAGACATCACAATCCTGAAAACTACTTGAGGCAAGAGGACGGGTTTCAAAACTAATGTGCATTTCCAGATGACGTTCGAGAATCATGCGTTTGATTCCGTCATAGATAGGATGAGTGTACCAGGAGACATCCGTCATAAACGTAAAGACCAGACGCTGATGAAAGCCAAGGGAATTGAGTTGATGCAAAAGCGGCGGGATGGCATCCACGAAAAGTCGAATGTTTTTCAAATCATCTTCAT
Organism: Pseudomonadota bacterium; assembly: GCA_023432655.1. Classification (GTDB taxonomy): domain Bacteria; phylum Bdellovibrionota; class Bacteriovoracia; order Bacteriovoracales; family Bacteriovoracaceae; genus Peredibacter. The sequence continues at coordinate 3,912 of JAEYUK010000264.1, forward strand.
TACGTTGAATGAAGGTTACAATTTTTCTTTTTTCATCGGCATGAACAGAGCGGATTATTTTGGCCGGAAAATCTATTCCAGCACCGGTGGCATGAATTTTTCTGATGTTCACGGGAAAAATTTCCGCGGCCATTTCACGGATGTGGGAAGCGAAAGTGAATATTGAATCAGTCCGTGAAACAAACCAGCGATCCAGGAAATTATTCTTCTTCCAGGGAATACTTTCATTGAAAGTGAAAATCATAGGAATGTGGGGCATACCTTTGAGAAGCACTCCAATCGGGAGAAGTGTTTCATAGTTATAAGTATGAATGATGTCGATTTGCTGCTTTTGCAGGATTTGCTGGAGTTGAAAATAAAAATTAATTTTCGTCCGCATAGCTGAGAGATCTTTTTGAAAGAACAGCCGTGGAATATCTTCCTTTTCGGCTTCAACTGAAACTAAGGACTTTTCATGGCAAAGGATAAAAGACGTTCCACCAATATTCCGAAAATAGCTGGCATCGGAAATACATCTTCTTTCTGTAGTAGACCAGTCATCTGATAAACAGATATAAAGTACTGTTAGATCTGAAAGCCGTATTTTCTCTCTCATTCAGAATCCACGATATCCGCTGTCACCGAACCAATTTTGATTTTTGCCTGCGCTTTCAAAAGGGTCCGACTATCGTCGTCGCTGAACCAGAAATACAGGTCTCCGCTTTTTAAAGTCTCACCGGTATACTTGGTAGTCGCATGTAAGCGTATTGCCTGACGGGTACCTTTCTTCGTTGAAATTTTCTCCCGGCCTTCGACGACTGATCGAAGGATTAAAATCTTCCCCTTATTAATGATGGGAATCTCATAAACATCATTATTCTTCAGAGGAAGCCCTTGATAGAAAAAGACCACAGAGAAAGGATCTATGCTGTAATAAGGAATGTATTTTTCTTCTTTTTTATCTTTCACTTTCCCGTCGGATTTTTTGCGATGATAGAACGAAAAAGTTTTTAACTGGTCACGGTCATGCAGCTGAAGATCATCTACATCCTGTTTGGTTTCTCGCTGAATCAGGCTATAACGGGTAGAAAGGAATTTATCGGTCGTCACATACGTATCCACAGTGTCATCTAACTCGTAAATATTGCTGTAAAATGGCGCCGACTTGAATTTGGCATAGAGATGCCAGACTTCTTTATCGTTAATCATCTTCTTACCTTTATTAAGAACCATGATCTTTCCGACCGTCATTCCCAGGTAATTGATGTTTAAATAAAATTTCTGATCCACATAGTGGTTTGGTTTATAAACATCCCAAACTTTTTTTGCCCTTTCATTAATCGCAACCAGTTCTGGTGGATAATCTGCTGGAAGAGCTTTTACGGTTGGAGCAGGGGCCGCCACTGGGGCCGGAGTTGTTTCCTTGATTGTGGTCTTTACCTTAGAGGAAGCGGGCACAGGAGCTTTTTTATGAACTGTCTTTTTGGGGGCCGGAATCTTTTTCGGAGTACTTTCTTCTACTTTCTTTTCTTCAATTGGCTGAACTTCAAACTTCTCTAAAATTCGTTCTTCTTTCTTTGAAGTAACTACCACCGTCGGATCTTGACCGTTTTCATGGGCCGTTTTTTCCAATTCTTTTTCAAAGTCTTTTTGGTCCCAACTTGAACATCCGGCGGTCAGAACCATCAGGCTTAACATGATCATTTTCACTAGCAATATCCTTAGTAAATACCTAATAAGATTGTAGTTTGTTATGCCAGAGAATCAAGTTGGAGAACTTTGCTTAAGGCCCCCGCTAATTCCTTTTCCCCACTCATAAACTCAACTTTAACCTTAGTGAAGAGGATTCGTCCGTCCAATGATACTCTCTTCATCTTAACCATGTCTTTTTCAGAACACATAATATAGGCCGACTGTTGAGCTGCCTTGATAAGAAGTTCGTTGACGTCTTCCGGAGTAAAGAAATAGTGGTCGGGAAAACTCACCTTTTCCGTGATCTCAACTCCATAGTTTTCTAGGTAACGGTAAAAGGATTCTGGTGAAGCGATCGCTGTCACGGCAATCACTTTCAGACCTTTAAGCTCAGGTACAGAAAAAATATATTTATCATGAACATCAAAAATGCCAACCGCGTGGTAACGAGTCAGGGCCAGCGGCGGTTGGTGGTGAATATGATCTGAAATAATGCTCAGTAATTTATTCAATTTTTCCTGAGACACCATATCTGAACGGGAAATGATAATTCCATCCGCATCTTTTAAAGCAGTCAACCCTTCTCTTAAATAGCCCAGTGGGGCCACTTTGTAGAGTTCCAGCGGCATCGTCGCATCAAAAAGCACCAGATTAAAAGAGCGGAAAATCTGCAAATGCTGAAAACCATCATCAAGTAGGACGACATCAGGATGAACTTCAGCAAAATACTTGAGTAGATTTTCTGCTCTTCTTTTACCGACAATAACAGCGCCTTTCTTCATCTTGTTAGAAATCATCAAAGGCTCATCACCATAATCGAACGGATTAAGCCTGAATTTCTGACCAGACTTTAGTAGTCCAGATGAATTTTCGAGCTGACCTTTATAGCCTCGAGTAAGAACGACCGGAGTGAGTCCCTGCTCGTTTAACCAATCAGCAAGCCAGATAATGGTAGGTGTTTTACCTGTTCCACCGAAAGAAAGATTTCCCACTGAGATGACTGGGACTTTAAAAGTATTCTTTTTGAAAACACCATACTCATATAAAGAACGGCGCACGCGATAAACCCACTCCCAGATAATACTGAGAGGAGTAAACACTGTTTTCTTGATCAGTGCTTTAACTCGAATTTTACTTTTCTGGATCATCTCACTCATTAATTACCTGTGCCATGTATTCAGGAACTGAAAAATCTTCACCCGATAAAAGGCGTTTCGTTTCACTGAGGGTGGTCTTTAATTCATTATAGAGCTTTTCGTTGAGAGTCCAAGTTCTTATTATCCGGGCCATATGGGCCGGATCAACCTGGTCCTGCACGAGTTCAGGAAAAACCATACGGCCATGAATGATATTGGTTAAAGAGATAGGTCCTTGGTACTTAATAAAATTATAAAAGATGAACTCATTCAGAAGGCTTGCCTTGTAACAGACAATCGTCGGTAGTTCAAATAGACCGGTACTCAAAGTAACCGTACCACTGGCAGCAAGTGAAAAATGACATTCTTTCATCGCCACCGTTAGATCCTGAGATTCGTACCAGACATCTACGTCATACTGATAAAGCTGATAGAAAGAGGGATTAATGTGCCCTACTTTCACCAGGTGCACTTCTACCGGCATGAATTCTTTTAAAATTTTTACGGTTTTTATAAATAAAGGTAAGAGCCCATAGACTTCAAAACGTCGGCTCCCTGGAAGCAGAAGTATTTTAAGCTTCTTCTCCCACTGGCCAAACGGCTTCGGAGGTATGTGAGCTAGTTGATCTTTATAAGTCAGCATGAGCGGATGGGGAATGGATCTGATCTGCCTTACACCACGGTCACCAAACCACTTCTTTTCGAATGGAAGGATCGTGAATAATGTATGAACAAACTGAGAAATCTTCGATGAACGACCGGCCTTCCATGCCCAGGCCTGAGGGGCCACATAGTAAAGAACCTTAATCCCTCGCTTTGAGAGTTTTTCTGCCAGCCTTAAATTGAAATCCTGAAAATCAATCAAAATGGCGGTTTTAGTTCCTCGCTTAACAGCTTCATCCTCCAGCCGCTTCAGGGCCTTGAAATAGAATGGGATTTTATGAATGACTTCGGAAAACCCCATGCTTGAGAAATCTTTCAGATGATAAAGGAGTTCCATGCCATGGGCCTTAAGTTCGTCCCCACCGACTCCGTAAAACGTCACCCCTGGGCAACGTTTTACGAGATCGGGAAAGAAACTCAAGGCATGTTCTTCACCGGATTTTTCTCCGGCGATAATAAGACAACTAGCCAAGATTAACCTTAACAGGAGCAAGAGTTTTCATCGACTTCAAAGTGCTATCCACCAGGTGAACAGCATTCATACCATCTTTTAAACCAATGACTGCCGGTTTTTGTTCAAGAACAGATTGATAGAAGTGACCATGCTCTAAAAGGAGGTGGTCTCTTTTATTATAAGTCTGCTCGTGAACATAGGTACCATCTGGAAACTGAGTGCTTGTCGCATCGTAAATTTTGTTAGCGAAAAGATCTACGGTAAGCATCCCCTCTTTAGAGATGACTTCAAGATCACGCATTTCTTTTACACTGTTTCTTCCGACGACAATGAATGCTTCGCAGTCATCTTCAAGCTTCAAATAAATATTTGCATGATCCCAGTTTTCAGTTCTGATCTTGTGACCACGGGCCACAACCTCGATTGGTTTCTGTTTAAAAAGATAAAGCAAAAGATCGAGGTCGTGGATAGCAAGATCCTGGACCACATCAACATCCGTAGCACGTCCTTTAAAGGGAGCGACTCTATTAATCCGAATGGAATAAGGTGGTGTTAGCATTTGCAGCCGTTCACGAAGAGTATCCCAAGCTTCATGGAATCTTTCACTGTGACCAACCTGCAGCACAACATTTTTACCTTTTGCAATTTCTGCGAGCTTTGATGCTTCATCGTCATTGGAGCAAATCGGCTTCTCACAAAATACGTGTTTGTTGTTTTCCAGTAGATACTTCACCAGCTCAAAATGGGTTGAAGTTGGAGTGACAACAAAAGCGGCATCAATTTCGTTAATCACATCTTTAATATCACTCACGATCTTAACGTGAGGATGATTACTTCGGGCAGCTTCCTGACCAGCAGGAAACTTTTCAACAATCGCTACAAACTCCGCCACATCTTTATGCGCATCAACTTTTTGGCAATGCCACTTACCTAAATGCCCATATCCTAGGACGGCCACTCTAACTTTATTCATCATTAACCGCCCATGAATGGAGCAATTCCAATCTCAGACTTTTTAATGAACTCAGAGATACTCTGAATGATCACGTTATTCTTATATTCTTCCATGAGTTCCGGGTGAGAAACAAATGCTCTTGGTGCAAGAGCGGAAGCTTCCATCGTACGGTAGAAATCCACAACTTCGGAGATAGATTCCTTGCTGTGGCCCTGACGTTTTAAACCAATAATGTTGATCCCTTTAAGACGGATACGGTTTCCATAAGCTGTACAGAATTCAGGAACGTCACGATCAATCCCTGAACCACCGCCGATATAGGCCCCACGACCAAGAGTCACAAACTGAGAAATACCAGTGTTACCACCAATAATCACTCGGTCGCCGA
>JAEYUK010000283.1 GCA_023432655.1 Pseudomonadota bacterium
GCTCCCGCAAGGATTAAAACAGGCCCCTCCACCGTTTCGGCAGCTTTGCGTTGTTCTGGATTTAAACCGTCGAGTGAAATCATGTTGCTGCAGGATAAAAAAGGGGCCAGGAAGTGTCAAAATCAAAAGACAAAAAAGACCTTACTTTGTAGACTTACTCCATCTGTAAATACCTTTATTTGAGGTTATATGAAGTATTTGATTACATCCGCTCTTCCTTATGCCAACGGGCCTATTCATTTTGGGCATATTGCCGGGGTTTATCTTCCTGCCGATATCTATACTCGCCATCGTAAATTAAATGGTGACAAAGCGATTCACATCTCCGGTTCAGATGAACATGGAGTGGCGATCATGCAAAACGCTCAGAAAGCTAAAATTAGCTATCAGGAATATGTGAATTCCTGGCATAAGACCCACAAAGATCTATTCGATAAATATGAAATTCAATTCGATTTTTTTGGGCAGACTTCTGCTCCTTATCATAAAGAAGAAACACTAAAGTGGTTCCATGATCTTTTAAGTAAAGGCTTAATTGAAAAGAAATCAGAAAAACAACTGCAGTGCCAGGATTGTAAAAACATGCTGCCTGACCGTTTCGTGGAAGGTGAGTGTTATGAATGCCACTACCCTGAAGCACGAGGGGATGAGTGTCCGAGTTGTGGTACCTGGATCGATCCACTAAAACTTATTAATCCGGTTTGTAAATTTTGCGGCTCCAAAAATGTTTCGGCCGTGGATTCTTACCAGTGGTACTTGATGCTTTCTAAAATGCATGAAGAGCACCAAAAATGGTTTGAAGGCAGAAAGCCTCATTGGAGAAAAAATCTGGTTCCTTTTGTGGAATCTTTGACCAAAGACAATCTGGTTGATCGGGCCATTACCCGAGATCTGGATTGGGGAATTGATGTTCCACTTCCAGATGCGAAGGGAAAAAAGATTTATGTTTGGTTTGATGCGCCTATTGGTTATGTTTCCAATACAGCTCAGTTTTTAAAAGAAAGTGGTTCCAAAGAAGACCACATTAAAGACTGGTGGGGCGCGGATGATGTTAAAATCATCAACTTCATTGGTAAGGATAATATTATTTTCCATTCGGTTATTTTCCCGGTGATGTGCCTGGGCACGGGCTTTGTTAAACCGGTGACTGACCTTCCGGCCAACCAATATGTGAATCTGGAAGGAAAGCAATTTTCAAAATCCAAAGGTTGGTATGTGGATGCGGATGAGGCCATCACGCAATTTGGCTCAGATGCCCTTCGTTTTTATCTGACTTCACTTATTCCTGAAACCTCTGACTCTAGCTTTACCTGGAAAGGGATGGAGCTCAAAATCAATTCTGAACTCGCAAACAACATCGGTAATTTTATTAATCGCGCGATGAAGTTTTCTGCTAAGAACTGGCCAAAGGGAATGAAGGGAGAAAAGTTCGAGGCATTCTTCAAAGAACACGCTGAAGGAGTGAAGAGCTTTATTAAAGAATACCATGAGCTTCTTGATTCTTATCAAATCAAAAAAGGTCAGGAGCACATTATGGGATTGGGAATGAAAGTTAACCAATTCATTACTGAGCGTGCTCCATGGACTGAATTTAAAACTGATCCGGAAAAGGCAGCCGAAACGATTGCGATCTCTACGGCTTATGTTTTGGTGATTGGTACTTTCTTTAGTCCTTATCTTCCACAGTTGTCTAAATCCATTTTATCTTACTTTGGCCTTACTTCGGAGAGCGAATTAGTTCAAAAGGTCTATCGTGGGGATTTAGAGGCCATGAAGGCTTTCTTCGCTCAAGGCTTTAAACTACAAGTAGATCCTCAAGGCCTAGTGCCAAAGATTGATCCTAAAGTGATTGAAGAATTGGATCAAAAATTAAAAGAGAAAGGTGCTTCCCTCTAGGAATAACCGCCTCTGATATGAGTCTCATCGTAATCAGGTTTAAAGACGTTTCCCTCAGATGAGGGAACGTCTTTGGCCTTCTTAAAATACTTCCTGATGACTTTCTCCATAATTTTACCCGTTAGTTCCGGAAAAAGAGCATGTCCGAATCTTCCGACACGATCCTGCACACCTAGATGAATTGAGGGGCGGGGATGTTGCACGAGTTTAATCATCGCCTTTGCCATTTCCTCTGGATCTACCAGGGGAGAGATGGGTTTAATTTCTTTCCCGATAAAGTTGGCGGCGTGGGAAGGAGCGGGAGAGTTTACAAAACCAGCATAGACCTCACATATATGGATGTCTGGGTAGTTTTTAAGTTCAAACCTCAAAGCTTCATTAAGGCCCCGGAGTCCGAATTTACTGGCGCTATAGGATACAGTGAACGGACTTCCGACAAAAGCGCCGGTGGAATTGGTACTAATGATGATTCCTTTTTTTCGTGATTTAAAATAGGGGAGTACCACATAGGAGCCATAGAGGGGTCCTAGTAAATTTGTCCGGATAACTTGTTCATGAGCATCCAGCGGAGTTTCATTAAATTCACCAATGGTTCCCACTCCCGCATTATTAATCCAGACATCAATTTCTCCATAAAAGGACATGGCCTTATCAAAGAGGTTTTTTACCGAATCCGGATTACTAACATCGGTGTAGACGGGGAGGGCCTCGCCTCCAAGGCTTTGGCACTCACTCGCAAGCTCTTGCAGGATAGTTTCACTCCGTGACCCTAAAACAACGTTCGCCCCTTCACGGGCAAATAACAGGGCGGCGGCCTTTCCGATACCACTAGAGGCTCCAGTTATGACGACGGTACTCGATTTGATAGCTTTTGCTTCCACTCCTGACCTCCTGGGTACCACTAAGATTAAATGAGTATTCCAGTGGTTATCAACTTTAGCTTTCCCCAAGATTGTTTAAAGAAAAGCAGTCACTTGTAAATTTTTCACTTGAACCAAGCTGATCCCTGAATCTTGATAAAATGGCCCAAACTTCGGAGAACTTTATGAAACATTTCCTCTTATTGGGATTACTAAGCTTTTCTGCTCTGGCTTCGGAAAAACTGACAGACACTATTCCTTTCCCTTTTTATGAGGTTCAACGAGAGAGCGAAGGAAAATCCAACGCGCTTATGATTTTAAATAGTGGTCTTGCTTCCTTAGAATTGAGATTGCAGTTAATTCGTGAGGCCAAGAGCAATATCGAAGTTGAATACTTTATTTTTGGTCTCGATGAGAGTTCCAGATTATTAACCCAGGAACTTGTTTTAGCGGCCCAGAGGGGAGTTAAAGTTCGGATGCTGATTGATAAATCGGCAGCGGTTTTTGAATTTGATGAATACTACGCCAAAGTTCTGGCCGAGTATGGCAT
>JAEYUK010000293.1 GCA_023432655.1 Pseudomonadota bacterium
GTATAACGCCCTTTAGAACTTAGATAAAAGGAGTAATAATCCTGTTCAGAGAATCCATTATAAGGAACCGAAGAAACGCGAGGATCTAACGAGCGAATCTTGGATTCCAGCTCTAAGGCCTTCTGTGTTTTGAGTGAAATATCAACTTCATCCTCAGGAACAAGTAACTCATCGTTAATCTCACCCGATAGATCAAGAATCATTTCATGCGGGTTTAAGTCAGTAACAACAGCATTCTGTAAGGCCTGTTTAACTACTATGGATAACGATTCTTCATCCAACGCTTCAGTATATGAAAGTCCTACTTTTCCGTCCTTAATCACTCTTACACCAAGGATCTGCGAGCTTGTCACATTATAAGTCGCAATCTCGTTTTTCTGAGCACTCATCTTAAGTGAACTAGAACGGGAGAACATCAAGTCACCATGAGCTTTCTCATCAGTGATTGTATTCATCACTGTTTCCAAAATATTTTTCATGCTTCACCTCCCACCAGAATCTCATCCACTTTGAGCGGAGGTTGTCCTACAGTTGTTGGAATACTTCCACTGACAGAACCACACATTCCGGCCATAAGAGATAAGTCCTTACCCACCATAGAAATCTTCGATAAGATTTCTGATCCTTTTCCTATCAAGGTCGCTCCCTTAAGAGGTTTTGTTATTTTTCCATTCTCTATTAGATAGGCTTCTTGAACAGCAAAATTAAACTGTCCCGTAGAAGGGTCAACTGAGCCACCGCCCATTTTTTTGGCATAGATTCCTCGTGGGACAGAATCAATCAACTCACCAAATTCGTGATTCCCGCTCTGAATAAAAGTGTTTCTCATTCTAGAGGCCGGTGCGAACTTGTAGGATTGTCTTCGACCTGATCCGGTTCTTTTATGCCCGGTTTTAATCTCACCCATGCGGTCGACGATAAAGTTCTTTAAAATTCCATTCTCAATTAAAGTCGTTTTCTGAGTTGGCATACCTTCATCATCTATAGAAAGCGATCCCCAGGCCCCAGGTATCGTCCCATCATCTAACGCAGTTACAGCTGAATGAGCGATTTGTTCACCCATCTTATCCCAAAAGACACTTGCCTTCTTCTCTACTGAAGTTGTTTCAAGTAAGTGTCCGCAGGCTTCGTGGAAAATGACCCCGCCAAACCCATTATCAATCACAACTGGCATCTTGCCCGCAGGACATGGGGAGGCGTAGAGAGTGGTATTGGCCTGTTTTAAAAGATTTTCACAAACCTCCTCAACGTTCAATTTCTCCATAAATTCCCAACCACCAATGGCACCAGGTCCATGGAAGGCTTCAGTTTGAAGATTACCATCTTTCATCACGAGTTGATGGAAGAGACGGATATAAGGGCGCTCCTCTGAAGCTCGGAGTCCTTCAGAGTTGTAAACTTCTATCTGCTGCTTTTTCTTGGTAAAACTAAGCATGACCTGAGACACTTTTGAATCCTGTCTTAGGCGCTCATTAATTTTATTCAAAAATTCCAGCTTCTCTTTGGCATCGACTTCGCGGTCACGCAGAGTGGGAATTTGGGGGTAATTTAGGTTTTCAAAGTTAAGAGTGAGATTTTTGGCCGGACCGGAAATTCTGGCGCCTAAAAGATTTGTGATTCGCAGAAGTTCTTCTCTATCGGTCGAGTTGGTATAACCATAAAGGGCCTGCTCACCCTGGATCAGTCTTATTCCAATTCCAAAAAGTGTGCCAGACTGACAGTCTTCTATTCTTGAATTTTTATACACGAGCCCATCGTTATAAGTTCTTTCAATAAAAATATCTACGAAATCGGCTCCAGCTGCGAGGCCCGCCGCAATAACATCCTGGGCGACATTTGAGGGTAGTAGTTGCATAAATTCTCCTGAAAGGAGAAATTATATAAAAACTTAGGCTCAATGACATCCACGTTAAACTTGTGTTCTTTGCTCGGTCTTAGGGTCTTCAAAATTCTTCTCTTCACCATTAACTAAGCTCGCTAGCTTTTCAAAGCTGTAGTCCCAGCCTTTTTCACATTCATCCCGACCTTTTTCATTTTCAAACCCACTTTGAACCATTCGAACTTCGGTCCCCCCTAATTTGGGAGTGAGTTCTAACTGACACTGAAGATCGCGGAAAAGTGTCTCACCCTTTGGCCCAGTGATAAGTTCATCACATTCAATAATTTTCTCATTTGGAATAAACTCAAGGATAGTTCCGGTACAAATATACTTCCCATCTCCGCTTCTATGCTCGAAGCGATACTTGCCTCCGGTTTTGGCTTCAAAGATTGGAACCTGGACAGACATGCGTTCATCGGGGGAAGCCCATTTTTCTAAAAGGTCGGTACGAGTGAAATAATTAAAGAGTGTTTCCCTATCAACTAGAAAGAACTTTGTTTTACGTATTTCTAGACTCATCATCAGCTCCTTTGTTCTTTTACAACAAGCTAAGCCTCTCCCTAAGGAAAGGCCATGAGCTGCGGGCCTAAATGGACTAATTAAGTGCAAAGACTCGCATCAAGACAGCATTGGTTTAGTAATATTGAAAGTAACTTTAACCGGAACCCCTGCCGAAATCATTTCATAAACAGGTGAATAGTTTAAAAGCTCTCTTAATGTATCCTCGGATGCCTCCGTCTCTATATCGAAACTTACGCGAATTTCACTGAAACCTTTTCTCACTTCCTTTAGAGCAAGAAAACCGTGAAGATCAATATCTCCCTCCATTGCTGAGCTTAGTTTCGTGACACTAATGCCTTTAAAAGCACAATGAAAAACCAGTGTGCTTGTCATACAGGCCGTTAGCGCATGAAGTGCATACTCTACCGGGTCTGCTGCCTGATCAGTACCAAGAAGAACTAATGGGGCATCAGACTCAAGACTGTAACGATCACCACCAGAATACTCCTTGCCAGCTCCATAAAATGGTTTAATCACAGTTCTGTTATGAAAGCCTGACAGCCATTCATTTTCAGAACGGAATTTAAAGGTGGCAAGTTCTGGCGTTTGTTGAATTGCCTTAACCGTTTCAACACCTCTCTCGATGTCAATTCCGTTAAGTTCACTGAGATTGCCAATTGATTCAAACTGCGTGCTCATACAAACTCCTTTGTATTGTCGTCTGCATAAGAGCAGTGTATCGCGGAGTCCTCTGCTTGTCCCTTATCATGCACTTCTTGAGGAATTTTTAATTTTTTTTAAATTGATATTTTAGCTCTTCTAATTCTAATTTCATCGCGCTATCGGAAGCTTGATAGTGAATTCAGTATTGGCCGAATCCGGGCTTAAATAAATCGTACCATTTTGTTTCTGAATAATTTCCCGGCATAAGTGAAGTCCTAAACCTAAACCAGAATTTTCTTTCGTGGTGAATCTCTCTTCCCAAATTTTATCACGAATACTAGGAGGAACCCCATCACCCGAATCTCTTATTGAGATGATGACATAATTACCGCAAGCACTGATATTCTCCCTAATTTCAATCCACTTATCTCCCTCGGGTCCCATCGCTTCAATGGCATTCGTTATAAGATTATTAAAAACTTGAATAAGCTCATCCTCTACAACAAAAACCTTAATACCGCTGTTATCCGGAGGGAAGGCCAAACGAACATTATTCTTTTCAATCATTAATTGAACTGTTTCCAAAGAATGCTGATAAATGGATTTTAAACTGACACTTTCGGGAATGAGTTTAAATGATTCCCGTGTCGTTTTCTTTACATTTTTAGCAAGTTTTTCAATCCGGCCAATTTGTCTTTCAACAATATCAAGATAGCGATTTCCCTGGTCAGTCAAACCGCCCTGGCCTTTACGGAAAAACTCCAGGTATCCACGAGCGGCCTGGAGTGAATTCATGATTTCGTGACTAAGAGTTGAATAATAATTGCCCGCTTCTGCCAATCGACTTTTTTGAATGAGCTGCTGGTTCATGACGGAAATTTTACGAGCAAACTCTAACTGATTATGACTTGTAACTCTGATTATTTCGAAAAAGTTACAAATAAACATCATAGGAACGCCATAAACCGGATCAAGCACAGAAATTACGAGATCGTTGGTAATGATCACAATACTTAAAATAATTCCCAATGTTAGCATGACGTTTTTTTCTGGTGATCTTCTGATTAACCAAAGAAAATAAACGGAACTGTAAATGATCGGAATGAGCCCGAGAAGCCCCAAAAACTTCACCAAACCACCGGGGCTCATTCCTCCGATGTGGTCCATGAAAAGATTTTTATACATTCTTACCGGCTCATTTGCCAAAAACAAAGAAGTTCCAGAAATGTACCAATAGACAAGGTCGCCAACCACAATCAATGAGCTTATGATCGGAAGCTTCACCATGAAAGTAAGGTTTTTAGAATGATCGTCAAAGAATTCTTTTAAGCAATGGATATAATAATACATGATCATCGAACCACTAATCCACATGAAGTGCAGTAGCAGGAGATTGATATAGAACTCATGAAGTATGACTAGAAAAAAGCTTATAAAAGAATATATCCCTGAGAACAAACAAAGACCGAACTGATACCGAATAAGTGGGGTGTTATGGCCATGATACAGAAGTGATAAGTTAGTGAATGCCTGAAATATAAAAAAAAGACCGAAACCAAAGGTCAAATAGCTATGAAGTAGAATGAGATCAAATGAGTGCATTGTAACATTATAGCTATTTCACAACTTTATTAGTCCATATTTATTTTCGAAATAGAAGTATCAGCACCTTAGAGACTTAATATAAAGAATATTAGAAGACCTTCTCCCGGATACTCCAATAGTGCTTCTGCTTACGAGCAATAACAAACTGTGGACTCCGGAACTTCCCCTGAAAACTGATGACATCTTGAACACGATGAATATTTATTTTTTCTCCTGGCAAACGTTGGTGCATACGGATAAAGTTAAAATAGAAGGCTTGGCATTCTTCCTTGTTATTCAGATAGAAAATTTCACGTAAGGCTTCCCCATCCACATCATAGTAGAAAACTTCCAGACGTGAGATCCCTTTCTTATCCCTTACTTCCTTGAACTCCATGCTATCAACTCTCATGACGTGAGCATCTTTAAGGGACATGGCCTCTTTTAGTTTTTTGTCATGATCAACTAAAACATGCTGGCATGAAGAACATACTCTGGCCGCAATATCATTTTCCTCCTCACAAAGATCACATCGTTTAAAACGAAATCGATAACCGCATTTCTCAACTTCATTTGTTTGTGGGTTATCCCAGGCCCCCTGACATTTTCGCCCAAAGTGTTCAACCAGCTGCCCTTCTTGATCCAAGATACCCCAAAACTCATTAGTGACCCCACACTGCGGACACAAGACCTCAACAGGAACAGAAGCTTTATGAGATTTGTCTTCTTCTATGAGCGGTGAATATAGATCATGGCCTTGTCCGGTATAATCCAAAATGAGACAGTCTTTTTTATCAGGAAAGAGTCTTAAACCACGACCAACTATTTGCTGATAAAGGGCCACCGATTCCGTGGGACGAAGAATAGCAATGACATCGACATGAGGAGCATCAAAGCCAGTGGTAAGAACCGAAACATTGACTAGAAATTTCAAGCGCTCTTCTTTAAAAGCAATGATCATCTCATCACGATCTTTAGCCGAGGTTTCACCTGTAACGAGGGCCGAGATGCGCGGCGGAAGACATTTCATAATCTCAATAGCATGACTAACCGAAGAGGTAAAAATCATAACCCCTCTTCTACTCTCAGATAACTCAATAATATTTTTTATAATCGTAGGAGTGATTCTTTTCTGGTCCTTGAAGATAGCTTCAATATCATTCTGATTAAATCTCCCCTGATCTTTCTTTAAACTTGAGAAATCATAACAGGCCACAGGAGCATCAATTTTAATCGGAGGGGTAAGGTAGCCGTTCTTAATCATGTATCGAAGAGATAATTCAAAAAGACATTTTTTAAAAAATCGTTCTTCTTCCGATCGATGTAACTTTTTAGGTTGATGGTACTGATAAATCCAACCTAATCCCAGTCTATAAGGAGTGGCCGTGAGTCCAAGGACACAGAGTTGAGGGTTATTGCTTTGAAGTTTACTTATAACAATGGAGTACTGCCCCTCTTCATCCATCGAAATACGGTGACATTCGTCTATCACCAACAATGAAAAGTTCTGGAAAAACTCATCCGGAGCACGGGCTATGGATTGAATGCTCCCGAAAATCACTTTTTCTTCCATTTCTTTGCGATTAAGGCCTGCTGAATAAATTCCTGCCTTCATGTCTAGAGAAATGAATTTTTTATGATTTTGTTCAACTAACTCTTTCACATGGGCGAGTACCAAAACTCTCCCTAGAGCAATTCTCGCGAGTTCAGCAATAACTAAACTTTTACCCGCTCCTGTAGGAAGTACAATAACCGCAGGAGTTCTCGATTGACGAAAATGTTTGAGAGTCGCTTCAATTGCTTCTTTTTGATAAGGTCTTAGAGTAAACATCTACCTTATATTAACGACAAATTTCATCGCCGGAAAGCCAATCTGCAAGAAAAGCATTTTCTACTAAAGCATTTAATTGTTTCCGCGGATCAAAGCTATCCCAGTCGGTACAAACAATACTATTGGCAGCTCTCATTGAAAGGCGAATTGAACTTTGCCCATTTGCCATATTATACAATTGACTCCACGAAGAAGCATAACTTCCCTGGTCTCTTGAATTTCCTCTGGCATTTTCCTGATAGGTCTGAGTCTGGCTTAAATTAAACCAATCTGAAAATTCAAAGCCTTCGTAATTAGTTAAGCGCTTCATCACTCCTTGGGCAAAGAATGATTCGCCTCCTTTACGGGTAAGATAAACCACATCTTCACAACCATAGGCCTTTAAAACTAATGTCGGGTGAAGATCACTCCAGCCACCTGCTGAAACCATTTCCTGATTAAGATCGACGAGGGCCGACAAACCTGGTTCAGCTGGTGAAGTGGCCAGGGCTTCCAACCAACTACGGCTGCCCAAACTTAGAAATTTTTGGGATTTTTTATCATTTCTCGTAAATGAATCGTAACGAAGATTGTTTCCAATATCTCTCAACTTATACTTATCTCCCCAATAGCCAAAATGAACATCCTCATCACTAACTTGAAACTGTCTTCCAAATTTTAAATCTTGAGCGAAACGAAAATCTTCACGGGCCTTTCGGAACTTGATTACAGCTTCTCCGGTAAGGACTGCTGTAGTAGGAAAAGCTGCAAGATTAGAACCGATCAACTCCTGGATTCTTACACTCTTACTCCCTTCGCTGACTGTTCGGTATTTTAAAACGGCCTTCACGAATAATTGCTGACACGTAGGCTTTGCTTTGGACAGCTGGCTCCACGTTAGCTTTTCGCTGCCTGGAGAGCAGGTTTTAAGGAATTGCTCAACATCCTGTTCAATTTGGTTTTGAACGGCATTATTTTTAACTTTAATTCCGGCATAAAAGTCTCCCATTATACCAATGACGTTTGCTAAATGAGTAAAGCTTATAAGACCCGGGCGAAAAAAAATGGCATCATCTGCGGCGGCATTAAACGAACCAAAATTTTTGATTGCATGTGAAATTTGGATTTTTCGATACTCCACCATTTCCGGAGTGACACCCATCTTTTTATATCCGAGAGCATCAGCGAAGTAGATTGTTTCTTTCACATAAGCTTCAAACTCAGGATTAATTAATCCTTTTAAGTCATAAGAATTAAGTAGTGTCTGAAGGGATGAAAGATGGCCTTTAAAAAATCTTATTTCCTGTGGAGTGATCCTGGTTAATTCCAATCGTGAGGCACGATCAATGAGTTCTCTAAAAATTTGCTTATCGGCCAGTATCGCCGCGATGGCCTTCCCTTCCTTCGTTTGAGTGAGAGCTTCAAAATAGCCTTGAAATGATTTTACCAATAAGGAGTAGTCGGTATTAGTTAACTTTCTTGGATTGGCCGCCAAACTATCCAGGAGGAAGAGAGAGATACTAGCAGAGCTTCCTCCGGCCAGGGCCTTAGGCATACCTTTTTTCTGAATTACCTGAGACATCGCTCCCCAATGAGCAGGCATTGCCTCACCGTTTCCTCTAATCGCCAGGCAATAATTTTCCGAAGCTTGAAGGGTAGGAAAAAAGAGAAAACAAGACACTATTGTATTTAGTAATTTTTTCATGAACAAACCTGGGAAGATAATTTTGCGGGGAATCTATCGGAATTCAGAACTATTAAGAATAGATAAATGGAATGCAGGTAATAATTATAGGGAAAAGGCCCACTGAAGTGGGCCTAAAGCTTAGATTAATCGTTCAGAAGTTCAGAGAGCCGGGAAAATTGTCCGTTGAAAGTTTCGGCCTTTTTCATAGTCCAGATGAAATCAGGTCGGGAATGGGATATCCACTCACCACCAATAATTTCTCCAGAAGCATTCAGTTCAAGTGTGTATTCGTAATTTCTTACTTCATTGATCTGATCATCTGTCCCGAGGACTGGTCCCCAGTTATTCTTGGCTATTTTCATAACCACAGTCATCGCCGTTTTCACGTGAACTCTTTTTACTGTTCCTTTGGCAGAATCACTTGCTGGTGGAAGATTGTCGTTGATAACAATTGTTGTATATTCATTAGGTGCGTGATTCCATACCTGACGCCCTCTTTCGATGTCGGCCACAAAGCTGGTGTTTTCTAGTCCTAGTTTGTTGGCCAATACAAGATGAAAAGCACCTGCATTTAAATCATTATCACATCCGGGTCCAAAGTTAATCTGACAGCGTTTACCCATCTGATGAGTTGAAGCCACCTCATGCTTATACGCATAATAGAAACTAACAAGCCCTTTAATATCAGAAGAACCAAAAGGAACGGCAATCCCATCAGGATTAATAAGAGTCTTTGGTAATGGTTCATTGTGATTAATGGAAGCCGGAGACCAGCCATGACAGATACCATGCCAAAGAGGAGCTCGTGGTGAAGATCTACTCTCAGATTCTTCTTTAAGAGGATAATGATAATTCCCATTCAAAATATCTAGTTTTTCGGAAGGGGCCAAGGTGGCGATTTCAGCCTCGGACATTTTTAAAAGTTGTTCTTTTGTTGGAGAGACTAATTTAAAACCAGAAGGATTTTTGGCATTCCAACGATAGTTAATGAGGCCATTGCGACGAGGCCAGTAATC
>JAEYUK010000299.1 GCA_023432655.1 Pseudomonadota bacterium
AATGAAGGTATTCTCCTTTCCAAAGAGTGCCTCCAGACTTCTGATACTTTCGCTTTCTTTATAATACTTAGTCATAAAAGACTTAAATTTTGCGATCGAAGGCTTTTCACTATTTTGAAAGTAGTCTTCTTTAAAAGCGAGATACTTTTTACCCAGATCTTTCACGCAGTACTCTCTCCCTGACTGCCCACGGCTTAAGAGATATTTTCTTTCTTTGGGATTCATCCAATCGGTCTTCATCTGGGAGTCACAAACCTCTGCGAGTTCGCCAAAAATTCGATCTTCTGAAGAGGAGAGAAAATGGCGAAGACCCGCATGTTCCACCCGGATATTACTATCTACCATGAGGGGACCTTTTAGATGTTCCTGACGGATACTGGTTTTATAATCCTTGGGAAGAGTCGTGAAATTGTCTACAAACCAGATGACGTCGTTTTTAAATTTTCGGTCAAGCCAGCGGTCAGTTCGTGCAGCATTATAGTACTGTGTAAGAACAAAAGAGAATTGCTCCACGTTTTCTACCCGGATGACTTTTGGATCGGTGGCCTGAGGATGAGAGGCTTCATACTCCATGTTGACTTGTTGGCTATAAATCGCAGCATTAGTAGCACCCACCGGAAGTCTCAGAAGTTTATAAACAATGGCAGAAAAGATTCTACTCAGGATGTTTTGCACTACCTTCACATTCTGAGAATAACTCTTGAAAAAAGTTTTTACGGTGTTGTCTTTTATCACTCGAATTTGTTCATTCTTACTTTTTTGAAGTCTTCCCCAGATGAGAACACTGCCGCGTTGATCTAGGCTTTCAGAGCTGGATTCATCCAGACGAACGACGTAAGGTTCAAGTTTTTGAACTGAACTCGTTCCTTTCAAAATGGAAGAAAGTTCAGAACTAAGCTCTTTAGTGAGTTTTACTTCTTCCCACTCGATGGGATTGAAGCCAAGAGTGAATTCTTTGCCTGAAGCATATTGGTAATTTAAGTCATAGCGCAGGAGTGAGAACTTTAGCAGTTTAAAAAAATCAAGTTGGAGTTCGATCGCAGCCCCGGCATTGGCAATTTTCTTATTAAGAACTCCCACTTTAAATCGTTGGTCTTCCAGGTTTTTAGAGTGATTACTTTGAATAGAAGTCATTTGCTGGAAATCAACTTCTGCCAGGGCCCCTGCAGAAAAAGACAGGTTATAAAGTGGGGGAGTCGATATGATCGCCCCTGTACTGGCCGTCCAGGTGTCCTCTCTTTTCATAATGTCTTCGTGGCCCATAATTTCCATGCCAGGTCGGTTAAATTTAGTGAAGAGAAGAAAGAGTTTTGAAAAGTCGGCACCTAGTCCGTTCTCGTATGAGTCGGCATAGTGATAGTAAGTATAAATTCGGCGGAACGAAATGCCCGCAAAGGCCTTGATCTCGGTTGAAGACATATTACTGAGACCGGCTTCATTTAATTTTTCTAAAAAAGAAGAGGCTTCAATTTCAATGGTAAAGGTATCTTGAATAAGCCAGTTTTCCCCGAATAGATTGGGAGTCACCTGACGGTCGGCCCATACCTGGACTACTCCAAAGGGTTTCTGCCATGAGAAGCCTGAGTAGTTAGCAAGTCCCAGATTAAATTGCTGATTTAAGCGGTTAATGTTGGCCACTTCTGCGATCCCCATCCTCTGATAGGTGTTCTCTAAGTGGCGTCTAATCTCCTCGAAAACAGGGGATTCTTCGCCGTCCACCGGGATCACACTGGTGGTATTGAAGCTTGCGCCTAAAAGGGCACCCATCATCCGAGATTGGAAATTAGGCGATGGAGAAGAGCTTTGAGAGGCACTCATCGTCTTCATTTTCAAAAGACCCGGACTTTTCGTTTTGGGATCTTTGAGATATTGTTCAAATTCTGGATTAAGTTTAATGTGGGTGAATTCCGACGAGTACGCCGAAGTCGATACGAGAACGAAGACTAGCATCCATACTTTCATGGGAACTCCCAGGCATTCAATTGCCAATGTGATATCCCTCAATCGGAGTCTTCCTCGATAAAACTTAATGAGAGTAACTCTTTGATATCTCTCTTCCAGAGTGAAAAATCACTAAGTTGTATTGGGAAAAAAAAGAAAAAAATTATGATTAACGAGAAATTTAAATCACTTCTGGATGAAAGCTATCAGTGGCCAGATTACTACGAGTTCAAATTCATCGTGAAAAGCGATGATAAGTCCTTGATAATTGCAAAGCTCGCTGGCTTCACCATTCATGAAACACCGTCTAAAAAAGGCAACTATACCTCAGTCTCCGCTCGAAAATTAATGAACAGCACGGAAGAAGTGCTCGAGATTTATGAATTGATGAGTACTATTAAAGGGATCATCAGTTTATAAGGAGCCACTTGCATGGGATTTAAGACAGCACTTGTTCTGGCCGGAGGGGCCTTTGGCACATCCATCGGATTCGTACTGGCGCAAAATTTCCAAAAAGTGATAGTCCTGGTCAGATCTGAAGATATTTATAATGAAATTAATCGCGGGGAAAATACAACTTATCTTCCTGGTCAAAAACTTCCGGAAAGCTTAAAGGCCGCGCGCTCCTGGGAAGAGGTTGAAAGTTTAACGGAAGGTGAGATTGACTTGATCGTTTCAGGTCTTCCTATGTCGGCCATTGAAGAATTTTGTTTTACCAACTACACCCAATTAAAAGAGCTTCTTGATACTGGAATCCCGCTGGTCAATCTCGCGAAGGGGATTGATCATGAAACGCTCAAACTTCCTGATGAGTTGTTTAAAACCCATTTTGAAGACTATCGCTCCCAACTTCTCTATCTTTCAGGCCCTTCTTTTGCCAAAGAGATTGTCGACAAACAAATTACAATCGTCTCCTTAGCTGGTGAAGATAAAGAAAAACTTTTACTTACCTGTGAAATGCTTGGAACGGAATTTTTTAAGGCGATTCCAACGACTGATGTGAAAGGTGTTCTCTTAGGTGGTTCGTTAAAGAACGTTATTGCTATCGCAGGCGGGATTATGGAAGGCCTCGGATATAATCATAATACCAGTGCCGCTTTAATTACCAGAGGGATTGTAGAGATGCTTCGCTTCGGAGCTGTCTTCGGTGCCCGTCCAGAAACTTTTTACGGGCCAAGCGGGATGGGAGATCTCATCCTAACCACTACAG
>JAEYUK010000311.1 GCA_023432655.1 Pseudomonadota bacterium
TCCTGGACCGAAAACATGGTAAGGCTTTGATCATTGACCAGGGCCGCAGCGGTGAAGCGACTCTCAAGCCCGCGACGATAAGTACTATGAGGATTACGATGGAAATCAAATTCGAAATCCGCATTATAGCGGTTACCTGGAACATTACCGACATGATTACTGACTTGATTACTTACTGCACCCAAATGACCTTCAATACGAGTTTCAGCAGCACTGAGTGTTGTGCATGTAATAAGCAATGAATGGGCAATAACGCATTTAAAAAGCTTTTTCATTTCTTTAATTATCTCTATATTCCTATGATTCCGATAACGCATGGTATCATGTCAAAAGTGTCCACTATCTGTTCCCTGTAAAGCTTACACACCCCTGTCAAAGCCATCTACTATTAAGTAGTTAGGTTCAATTTCATAAGTTATCTTCAATTTAGACTGGCAACTATATGCTGGTGTTGCCATTAATGAAATTGGTGTTCTTAGAAAAAGTTGCCTTCACCATGAGCTGTCACTTTTTTATGCATCACACTGAAAACAATTCGCCCTTTTAATTTTTAATTGCCCAGAGCATTTCCAAAAGCTAGTATTCACGCCAAACCTTTTCACTCAACCAAAAGGAACGGAATGAAAAAGCTAAGTGCTGGAATTTTGATGGGTTTATTTGCCCTCACGGCCACTGCCTCTGAAAGTCAACGTTATCACCCAAACCACCTTTTTATTAAAATGAAGGCCGGCGAAAGCTTGGTAGCTTCTCCTCTAATTAAAAGCTCAAAGAAACTTATCGATGGTCTTTATTTGGTTAAAACAAATAATGCTGATCAGCTAGCCGCTAACTTAGAAGGTGCTGAATCAATTGAATACGTTCAAAAAGATTTCTATTCAGCTAAAACGGCAAGACCTAAGCACGAAGTGCTAAATGAAGGTGGCCTTCTTATGAAGCAACTTCAGAACTTCGACTTCTCAGTTAACTTCAATGACCCTTCTGCTGGCAGACTCTGGGCGTTTGATGCCAAAAATGGAATGGATGTTCTAGGTGCTTATGATTCTCTACCTCTTCATACACCAAAAGAAATCATTGTTGCTGTGGCAGACACAGGTGTCGATCATAACCATGAAGATCTAAAAGATGTTATGTGGGTTAACCAACAAGAAATTCCAGGCAACGGAATTGATGATGACAATAACGGCTACATCGATGATATCCATGGGATTAACACTCTTGTTCGTGATGCTCAAGGGAATGCCACAATGAATACAATGGCTTCTCACTGGCATGGAACTCACGTTGCTGGAACAATCGCCGCTACTCAAAATAACGGCGTTGGTATTGCGGGTGTTGCTCATAACGTGAAAATCATGGCCATCAGAGTTGTTCCTGACGACTCAGATGAACTTGATTCAGACATCGTTGAAGGCTTCCTTTATGCTGCTAATAACGGTGCTAAAATCATTAACTGCTCATTCGGAAAGAAAAATAACGAAGGCGGTATGGTTGTAAGAGACACAATGAACGCCATCGCTAAGAAAGGTGTGCTAGTGGTTGTTTCTGCCGGTAACGATTCAATGGGCCCATTTAGCTGGCACGATATTGACCGTAACCTTAAATACCCGGCTTCTTTTGACTCTAATAACATGATCGTTATTGCTTCAACTCAAGCTGATGGAAAAATGTCATCTTTTTCTAATATTGGTAAAATTGGTGTAGACGTTGCTTCTCCAGGATCAAATATCTACTCAACAATCAATAACAACAAATACTCGATGGCTTCTGGTACATCTATGGCCGCTCCAAATGCTTCAGGTGTAGCTGCTATGATCATGGGTTACTACCCTCATCTTTCACCTAACTCGGTTAAGAAAGTAATGATGGATACAGTGACTCCTGTTCCAGCTTTCAAGAACCAGGTTGTTTCAGGCGGACGTATCAATTTAAAGTCTGCTCTTGAAAAAGCAAAAAAACTTAAGCGCTAATACAAAAAGGGCCCGATTCATCGGGCCCTTTTTTTTATCTCACTAAAATTTTTTAAAGCTTCTTGCTCCCAACTCTCCATCACTTTTTCCTCTTTCAAACTAAGCTCATGATCAAATCCCATCAGATGAATGGCCCCATGAAAGAAAAGATGAATAAACTCATCAAAGTAGCCAATATTAAACTCTTTGGCCTGGCGCTTGGTCTGAGCATGGCAAATGGCAAGATCTCCCAAGAACAATGCCTTCCCCTTTGAGGTAACCTTTCGGAGATCCTCATGGGCCGGAAAAGAAAGAACATCGGTTACCTTATCTTTGTTACGGTGTTCGCGATTGAGTTGTCTGATTCGGGCATCACCACAGATCATAACCGATATATGAAGCTCCTCGAGACCTTGAGTCTTGATGATGCTCTTCTTTTTTAAGAGATTTTCTAGAACGTCCCCCGCCATAGCGAGCCATTTCTGAAGCTTACGCTCGTCAGTTGGAGAAAGTTTAACGGTTGAAATAAAATCAACATGGAGGAAATGATGTTTCATAAAGCTCATGTTATCCTTTTGATAAATCTTCCGCAATATAAGGAGTTTTTATGGCCTATCCAGAACTTGAACGGTGTATCGAAGTGATTAAGAAACTTCGCCATCCAACTGATGGTTGTCCTTGGGATCTGGAACAAACTCATGAAACACTTCTTAAATATCTAATTGAAGAATCCTATGAGTTTGTGGAGGCAGTGGAAAGCAAAGACCCAAAACACATGGAAGAAGAGATTGGTGACGTCCTTTTCCAGGTTCTTCTCCATACCAACATTGGAGAAGAAGAAGGTAAATTTAATCTTGAATCCGCCGCCAAGAATTTAGCGGATAAACTTATCCGTCGTCATCCTCATGTCTTTGAAAAACGGAATGATAAAATCACAACCGATGAAGTCCTCGCCAATTGGAAAATCATAAAATCCAATGAAAAAGGTGAAGCGAAATACAGCATCGATGAGAAATGCCTCCAGGCACCGGCGCTTGAATCCGCCTTTAAGATAGGTAAGAAATCCACTACCGTTAACTTTGACTGGGAAGATTATCAACAAGTCGTCATGAAAGTTGAAGAAGAATGGCAGGAAGTGAAAGAAGAACTCCCGCCTACTGGCACTTACAATAAAGAAAGAGTGCGGGAAGAAATTGGAGATCTTCTCTTTAGCGTCGCCCAGCTCTCCCGTCATCTTGGGTTTAATCCGGAAGAATGTCTAAGGGATGCTAATAAAAAGTTTATCAACCGTTTTAAAAAAGTTGAAGATTTGGTCCGTGCCTCCGGACGAATTATGGAAGAAACCCCACAGGAAGAATTAGAAGAATACTGGGTTCAAGTAAAGAAATTATGAAAAATCTAAAAGCTTCATTGGTTAAACTCACACCAGATGAACGTCTCTATAATTATGAGAAGCCTCTCATAGGTCTGACCGGCGGAATTGCCACAGGTAAAAGTGCTGTGACCAAATACCTTAGGGAACAAGGTCTAAAAGTCATCGATGCTGACCAATTGGTGAAGTCTATTTATGAAACGGAAGAATGCCGTAAGTTCATTCAAAAAAATTTTCCCCTTGCCTTTGAAAATGGCGCGATTAACTTCCCCAAACTAAGAGAGCTTTTCTTCCAGGATCTGAAGAGTAAGGCTGCCATTGAAACTTTCATCTATGAGCGCTTACCCGAAGCTTTTAAAAAAGCTACCCAGGAACTTAAAGATCAGAATTTCTGTATCTACGATGTCCCTCTTCTCTTTGAAAAAAAACTTGATCAAAAAACAGACCTCTCGATTGTGATCTATACTCCGCGGGATATTCAATTAGTGCGGTTAATGAAGCGAGATCAAATCAACCGAGAATCGGCAGAAAGAATTTTAGATGCTCAAATGGATATCGAAGAAAAAAAGAATCTTGCGGATTTTGTGATTCACAATGATGGAACCTTAGAAGAACTTGCAGCAGACGTGGGTCAACTACTGCTGCAAGTTCTGGAATAGTTAGCGTTTTTTCGTACACTGGGCCACGGCGACGAAGAAGAAATTGGCCGGTCGGATCGTTTTACAAACATATCCTTTATCGCACTGGTATTCGAAAGCTCCGCCGGAGATGCGTCTTCCTCTATTGTCATAAACCGGACAGGCCTGACCTTCAACACCTCTTAGCTCACAAGAGAGGAATTTTTCCTTAGCATTTTCTGCACAACGGGCCACATTTCTTTTCTTTCGAAGTGGCGCCTGATCGTTAAACCAGTTTCGGCATTGAGTGTCGGCGGCACACTTTGTTTTTGGGTGAGTAAAGCTAAGACCTGAAACGATATTCTTCATCATGATATTTAAAGAACCCGATACGGTTAAAGTCTTAGTAATCTTGGTATTTAAGAAATCCCTATGGCAAAGTTCGGCCAGCATTTTGTAAGTGGTTTTTTTGCCGCCAATGGTTTCCGGAACATCAACCCGGCGGGATATAATTTCAGCGGAATTACTATAATCCTTGGCCGCCGTGGCACTACCACCGAGACCCATGACCGAGAAACTACCAGCACCGGAATACTCAGTATTGAAGCTGATGGAGCTGTCACAAATGAAGTTCACCAATCTTTTTTGAACCTTACCGTTTTTAATAACTGGTCTTCCCAAAGAATCATACTTAGTGAAGTCGAACTCACCGTTCGCATTAATTGGTGACTGCATGCCTTCAGAAATAGCTTCAAAGTTTGTCGAATATTTTCGATTGAATGTAATGGTAGGCCCTGCTTCCACAGCAACACCTAAAAAGCTGACTTTCACCTGAAGACTTACTTTTCCTCCAGCTGATACCATTTCAGTGGATTTCAAATTTGATGTTGCAGTCAGGATTCTTCGGCTATTTTCTTTCTCCGAAACGAGTTCTGCGAGAAGTTTTTGCTTATCGGTATGATTAGAGGCCAGGGCCTTATTTTCAGAAGGGGCCATTAAAGGCTCTGGAACCGGAACGAAATTTAAATATTCAGAGCGTTCTTTTACATCTTTGAGCATTTTATTTTTAATGCCTTCAAGATCTTCAGTCACCGGAATCTCATTCCTTTGAGCATGTTCTAGGGCGGTAAAAGCGAGTTCTCTTAACTCATCTTGAAGTTCACCATCCACCAAGGCCAAATCTTTTTCGATGGCCGAACGAACTTCCGCCACAGCATCATCAGCATTCCCATGCTCTTCTAAAGCTTCCTCATAGGAATTAAGCACCTGAAGTTTAATTTTTTCGGCCAATAATTTGGCTTCATTCTCCGCGCGCTTATCGAGAGTAAGACCTTGTTCTTCGTATTTAAGCTCTCTTCTGAAGGCTTCAATATTCATGGAAGTTGCGGTCTTGCTTAAATTTTCAAGGTATTCAACCCGGCTTTTCTTTTCTTCAAAATCAACCTCGGCCAAAGCCGAGAAGGAGAAAAAGAGTGCGGCGACTGCCCAATAATTTTTAAACATGGTACCCTCGTTTTGAATGCTTTGCGTTATCTTATCTGAAGATTGGGGGCAGAGCCTTTTCAAATGAAGAACAGGGTAAAAATTACAGGGTGTAAAAGTTTTTAATATTAGAGAGTTAGACCATACTCCAGGGAGAATTTTTTAAGCTCAACCAGCCAGGGGTCCTCAAAAGAAAGGGAGCGCGCTAGAAGCATTAACCCTTCATT
>JAEYUK010000331.1 GCA_023432655.1 Pseudomonadota bacterium
GATCAGAATAGGCCATCTCAAAAGAAAGATTCACACTCCCGGTGACGGAGGAGCCGTTGTGATTGACTAACCTTCCTGAGTAGCTAAGAGAATCCGAAGCCAAAACAGGGGTAGATATCATCATGAATGTAAGGATTAAAAATCTCATTCAATAATTATAATTGAAGTATTAAGAACCTATTATTATTCGGATAATTTATTGAAATCTTTAGATACCATGACTTAACCTGCATAAAGCTCATACAAGTTCAAATTATAGGAAGCGGAAAAAAATGGCACTTCCACCGACGGATGTTCCCACCTGCTGCTCTGAAAGGGATCTCTACTTCCACCAGCGAAAGTCATCCAGATTGTCTTTTTAATCGAAATTTCATAGAGTTATATGAACTTTTTTAGATCAATCAGAAAGAAGCAACAGACAAAACGTTAAAATAAGGTAATCTAGCCACTATGGAAAATACTCAAAACATCGTCATCATTTCTGCCAGTGAAGTGAAAAACCTTGAACTGGCCCAAAATTTTAAAACGAATCTCGAACAGCTTAACGCCAAAGTCTCGATCATAAATTTGTTGGATCTTGATCTCCCCCTCTATTCTTCCCGCACTGACGGTAAGTACAAAGGTGAAGAGCTTTTAAAAGATCATCTGGGTACAATCCAGAGTGCTCATGGGTTTGTCTTTATTGCTCCTGAATATAATGGCAGCACTCCTCCGGTCTTTAATAACTTCCTTGCCTGGCTCAGCCGCTCTTCTAAAGATTGGCGCGATCATTTAAACGGAAAGCCCGCGGCCATTGCCACTTTCTCAGGTGGCGGCGGATTTAACGTCCTTCTGGCCATGAGAACCCAGCTCGCGTTCATCGGTATGAATGTTCTAGGTCGTCAGATCCTGACTCATTTTAAGAAAGCACTGGAAGAAGATAGTTTAAAGGCCGTAACGCAAGAACTTGTGAAGATAGCTGCGGTGCGATAAGACTCCCCGCTAAAAATGGTGCAATAATCAGAAATATGACCCGAGTCCTCTTGATAATTCTGAGTTTCACACTGAGCGTTCAACTCTTTGCCCAAGAAGAGGATAAAGGCGTATGGGATCGCTATTTCCGCGTCCTTCCGGAAGAGCAATCTTACCACGTTTATGGGCAGGCATTTTTAAAACAACTAAATCCAAATTCCATCAAGGCCTTTGTCTGGAATATTAAAAAAGCTGAGAAGCCTCGCTGGAAAAAAGAATTTGAAACTTATGCAACTGATCGGGATTTGATTCTCTTACAAGAGGCTTACAAGAATCCACTTTTTAATAATACCACCATGGGCCTACTCAATTACCGCTGGGACATGGCCATCAGTATGCTTTACCTCATGGATAACGAGACTCCTACGGGTACTATGATTGGTTCAAGAATTAACCCAACAGAAGTCTTCATAAAGCACTCACCCGACGGCGAATCAGTAGTGAATACACCGAAATCCATGACGTTCGCAAAATATCCTATTAAAGGTATGAGTGATGAACTCCTGGTCATTTCTATTCACGGGATTAATATCACCGACTACGCTTCATTCACTCGTCATATGGATCAAGCGGCCGAACACCTGGATAAACATCAGGGCCCGATTCTCTTCGCCGGTGATTTTAATACCAGAACTCAGGCACGGACCCACTATGTGCTGAACATGATGAGAAGATACGGTTTAAAAGAAATTCATTTTAAAAATGGCCATCGCCGAATGAAGTTTAAGTTTACGCCTAACTATCTCGATTACGGTTTTATTCGCGGTCTAAAGGTCAAAACAGCTCACGTCGATGGTGACTCCGCCGGAAGTGATCATAAGCCTATGCTTATGGAGCTGGAGATTGCTCAGAAGTAGGTTCTATTTCCTCCTCCTCCTGATACTCATCATCTACCTCATCCTCTATTCGGACTTCTTCCTCTTGAATTTCCATCGATTCTGAGACCCCTGAAAGCGAAGCCTCTGCCCGGCTGACATCAGAGTCATCTGTACTCATTGTTCCTTGTTGGGCAAGAATTGCGATAAAGATACTGGTTAAAATTTTCATCATCACCTCTCTAGTGAATTCTGAATTTTTTAAGAGATAAATGCATCAAATTAAGCTGATCGACTAAATTTAAAATAATGGGAATAGACTCATCATTCACCCCGAACTTTTCCCTAAGATCCCAAATGAGCCGCACTCGGGCCACATCTTCTTCATCGAGAATCGGTGTCACGAAGTCTATGGGTCTTACCCATTCCTGCTCGATAAAATAAATGATCACCTCACCCGGTACACCACAGTACTCCGAAGCTTCTTCTATTTTTCGATGCAGGTGATTCTCCATCACGACATCCTTGGATTATAGTCAAATTTATCTTTCATATTTTCTGCGGCAACACGAAGGGCCGGATCTATATGTTTCGGCATAACAATTTTGAGGCTTACGATATGATTGCCACGGCTTCCTTCTGGTCCTGCACCTTTTCCTTTTATTCGGAGTTTGGTTCCTGTTGAAACGCCTGGTGGAATTTTAAGTAAGACTACCCCGTCAATGGTTTGCACTTCTACATCTCCTCCGATGATCGCCTCTAAAAAGGAAAGAGGCAGTTCTGATTCGATGTCGGGCCCGTGTCGCGTGAAACCCTCGAGTGGTCTTACGATAATTTCAACGTAAGCGTCCCCCGGCTCCCCTTTCATCCTGCCAGGAGTTCCTAATCCTTTAAAACGCAGTTTTTTTCCTGACTCAATACCCGCAGGGATTTTAACTTTAAGATTCTTTCCATCAGGAAGTGTAATAACCTTCTCAGCTCCCAGGGCGGCTTCTCTGAAATCCACTTCCATTTTATATTGAACATCTTGCCCGGGAAAATCCATCGGCCTCCCACGGGCCCTTCCAAAAAGATTTTCAAAAAAATCATCTGCGCCGAAATCCTCACCGAAAGAATAAGAATAACGGCCACCTTCATGTTGAGTATCGTAATAGGATGGACGACGCTGACCGAAGGCAGCTTCATCAAATTCACCTCGATCGAACTTGGCACGCGCTTCAGGAGTTCCGATTAAATCAAAAGCATGAGAAACATCTTTAAACTTTTTCTCGGCTTCTTTATTTCCCGGATTAAGATCAGGATGATATTTCTTCGCAAGTTTACGGTAACTTTTCTTAATATCTTCCTGATGACATTTTTTTGATACTCCCAGTACCTGGTATGGATCAATCATGGCCTCATTTTCGACCATTACCTTCCTCATGACAAACTCACAGTATAAAATAATGCCAACATCAAAGCTCAAGTTAAAGCAACTGGACTTCTGCCACACTCCGGATGATATTTTTTTACAAATAAGGAGGAGTTATGACATCCAGCTTGCGAGTTCCACCTGATAAGAATGATCACATTCTCGGACCTCTTCACGCGCCTGTCGTGGTGGTAGAGTACGGCGATTACGAATGCCCATATAGCTCAATCGCAGCTCCTGCTATTGAACAAATCATACAAGAGCTAAAACCCAACATTTGTTATGTGTATCGCCACTTTCCCATGAGAACAATTCATCCGACTTCTTACTATGCTTCCCAGGCCGCCGAAGCTGCTGACCGGCAGGGTTTATTCTGGAAAATGCATAAAAAACTTTTTGAACATTCAGAAAACTTATCCAAAGAAGTCATCGATAGAATTGCTGAAGAAATTGGTCTCAATATGAATCTTTTTCAGCAAGACATAAACCGGGAAGATATAAAAGATAAAATTGATTTTAGTATCTTGTCCGGGGTTCAGAGTGATGTGAGTAGTACTCCCTCAATCTTTATTAATGATCTTCAGTATGAAGGTTCATCAAGTTATTATCCATTGAGGGAGACTATTGAGAGTCATCTTTTAGGCGGGAATTCGGCCTATTACTGAATAAGTCCGCAGGCCATGCGTCCTCCTGCATTTCCAGTCGGCTGAGTTTTTAAATCATCCGTGCCTGAATGAATGATGACTGCTTTTCCTACAATAAGATCAAGATCATTATCTTTTGTTTTTGGCAGGAGAATAACTTTTTTCGCCACTCCATCACTATTTGTTTCTAAGTTACCCATATCGCCAATATGTCTTTCAGTTCCTTCAGGGCGTCCGTGGCCTTGATGATAAGGATTAAAGTGGCCACCGGCGGACGTATAATCTCCTTCGCAAACTCCATTCTCATGAATATGAAAACCTAACTTGGAATTGGGCTTAAGTCCTTTAACATCTGCTGTCACTTTAATCTCTTGTCCCACATCTTCAAAGGTGACAGTCCCCGAGAGGTTTCTGACTGTTGAGGAATGCATGCTGGCGGTCATTGCCGTTTCAGACATCGGTTCCGTTTTTTTTTCTTTTTTAGATGAGCATCCGAATACAAGAACTAACAAAATAAGACTCATAGCTTTCATTAGAACCTCCAGGCAAAAATTAAAGGTGAAATTCATTTTTCAATGTTTCACGGTCATTCTAATTATGCTGTCATCAAAAGGATAGAACCATGACGTCTAAATCCGCTCCTAGAGACTACACATTTATTGCACCACTTTATGACCATGTCTTTCAATCATTCCTCTCCGAAGGGCATCATGATATTTCGGAGGTTATTAAGTCCCTCAAAAATAAACGCGGATCAAAGGTCCTGGAAGTTGGTGTGGGATCAGGACTTACCCTCGCCCACATACCAACAACGATTGAATATACCGGAATTGATATCAATGAGAGGATGCTTAAAGAGGCCCAGAAAAAACAAAAGCGTTTAGGAAGAAGAAAAATTAATCTGGTGATGATGGACGCGAAGAAACTTACTTATAAAGATAGTTCCTTCGACTTAGTGGTTGCCGCTTCAGTGATTACCGCAGTGGATTCTCCTCTTAAGGTAATGAGGGAAATGATAAGGGTCACCAAGAAAGGAGGCATGATTGCTATTGTCGCCAATCTTCAAGAATCCAACTCTCTAAAATCAAGAATGGTAAGGATATTCGATCCAATTACCAGAAAATACTTAGGGTTTAGGACGGACCTTGATCTGGCACAACTTCAAAAATTAAGGAATATTAAGCTTCTTAATTATAAAAGAACCAATAACATCTTAGGATTTCCTTTAAGTTCATTCCTACTGTTTGAAAAAACCTAAAATAATCCAGAAATCTTTAGCTTAAAGGAATCTAAATTAATGCTATCGAATGACAATACTTCTGTTTTTTTATTCACACTTCTTGTACGTTCCGCCCATGAAGAGAACCTCAGAAAAAAAACTCCATAAAGAACTCGCGATGAAAAATGAATTCATCTGTGTCGCTTCTCATGAGTTAAAAACTCCCCTGACCGCTCTCATGCTTCAAGTCGAGATGGCAAAAAAATTTATGGATGCTCATGGAATCGAGGCCATCTCCCCCAAAAAAATTCAAAGCCTCATAAATAGAACTCACCAGGATGTTCTCCGTCTTTCCCGTCTGGTTGATGACATGATGGATGTTTCCCGCATTCATAGCGGTAAGTTCTCAATGAATTATGAATTTTTTAATTTAGAAGACTATGTCGAAGATTTGAGAGAACGCATTCAGCTTAATAGAATCCGCTGGAAAGTGAATGCTCCTGTTCTTGTAAAATGGGATCGATTCAGAATCGAACAAGTCATTTCAAATCTGGTAAGTAATGCTGAAAAGTATGCGGAAGGTTCCGATATCGATATCAATGTTGGGGTTGGTGGAACTCATGTTTATATCAGTGTTCAGGATTATGGTCCGGGAATCTCGCCAGAAATCCATGAGAAGATTTTTGAAAGATTTGAAAGAGGCCAGGATAGATCCCAACAAGGTTTCGGAATTGGCCTTTACATTTGCCATGAAATTGTAAAGCACCACGGTGGAAAGATCCTAATCGAAAGTGAAGCCGGAAAAGGGGCAAACTTCGTGCTTCAAATTCCCATTAATACATCTCTGTCAGAGTCGTATCAATAAAACTAGAGTGCCCGGCCTCAACCGGAACTTCATAGGTTTTCAGCTTTTTATTCTTATATTTCAAAGTCACGAAAAGAGTTTGTGGTCCTTTCTTTTTTGCTATCCCGGTAAATGAGAAACTAAGCCCTCTTTCTAACTTAGCATTGCCAAAGCCCGGTCGGAAGCGCTCAACCCAGGGAACCTTGGTGTCTTTATCTAAACCATGAATGGTAATTTTTAGATCCTTATCTTCAAAGTTTATCTTTAAAGGATTATTAATGAGGACGTTGACTCTAAAGCGTTCAATGTCATACTTCTTCTCTTGCTTAACCGGTATCCCTCTCAAATGATTTATGATGGGATTAATCGAAGGATGGTCACAATTCTGGAGGCAATTTTTTGGAATTTTGGCCACTCCCGGTTGAGAGATTTTGATGTGATCTGCCGGAACGATAATAAAAGGCTTAGCTTCGGTTTTGGTAAATAGACCTGCAGTCAGCACAACAGGTTTTTCTGTGAGATTCAAATTATCCTTTAGGTAGAAATGTTCGAGCCTCATCGAATGAGTCGGAACCACCAGATCATCTTCTCCTATCACTGAATTGTGGACCTTTTTTAGGCCACTCACAATCAATGGTCTGAGTTTTGGCAGAGCTTTAAAAATCGACTCAGTATTACGGGCCAGATCACGGATCGTATAACTTCCATAACTCATTTCATTAAGTTCATTTCTCCCAAAAGGTGAAATGGGATTATCAACACCATCTGGCAGAGTATAAAAAAATCTTCTGCCGATATTTGCAATATCGGCCCCCCAGAAAGGAGTTGAAAGAGTAATAAACGAGTCGAGTTGCTCCTTTAAGGCATGATCATTTTCTACCAGATACTTAAGCCATAAAGTTCCAACCAGTCCACCTTGGGAATGCATGATGAGGGATATTTTATCAAAGCTTCTAAGTTCCGCTTCGGGAAAGGAAGTAATGAAACGGTGAAAGTCCTGAGCAAACTGATAGGTATTTTGCTGTGATCCGGTTTTATATTCAAAGGTGCGGACACGACTACAAGGGTTTCCCTGACTCAAAACTTCCGGTAAGTAACCGAAAGACCCGCGATCGCCACCAATTCCATGAAGTAAAAAAACATGGTGGCGAGAGCCTTCACAGTTAGCTCCGTAACTGAGAGAGGAGAAGATAGTAACAAGGAAGAGAAGAATTGTTTTTTCAAAGGCCATGCGCCTTTATCGGAGATTAACACGAGAGGTGTTAGAGGAAAATTAACCTAAGCTTCTCCACCAATCTCTGAGTGATTCTCTCCACCTTCTCCAGGTATTTCTCCATTGATCCCACCAACTCTCTTCACGCGTCTCCGGTGGAGGCTCCACAGTGGGCGGTGGCGGAGGAGGTTTGGGACGAGGAGGTCTAGGTCGGTACCTATCTCTTTCAGATTGAGGGGCCGGCGGTTTTTCTATTTCAGGAAGATCAGAAATTTTTGTTAAAACACCACAGGCCAATGGATGGGTGCCTTCTTTAATAATCAGCACCGCACTTTTTTCTAGTTTTAAAAATCTATTACTATAAGAATGCTGAAGATCACTTAGCATCAAAGAATATGAGGTTGATTGGGAATATTCATAACTATCTACCGGAAATAATCCTCCCCCTCCCTCAACTGAACTTAAATCACCGTCAAAAGGTAAAATCACTTCACCCATCACGGCCCGCGACTCATTTCCATCAATTATTCCGTCACCATTTAAATCATTG
This sequence comes from Pseudomonadota bacterium, assembly GCA_023432655.1. GTDB lineage: Bacteria > Bdellovibrionota > Bacteriovoracia > Bacteriovoracales > Bacteriovoracaceae > Peredibacter. The sequence continues at coordinate 7,708 of JAEYUK010000331.1, forward strand.
TATAAGGTTGGACACTCAGATCCAGAATAGAGATATTGCTCCTGAGTTCCCTTTGGAGCACCTTTTATTTTAACTTTAACTTTAAAATCATCACCAAACTTATGAATTTTGATTCCACCTTGAAGATCTTTATCGATCGAGAGGTTTACCGGATATAGGACGGCAGCATAAACACCATCAGAGATTTCCTCCTGCTCTTGCTGAAAATAAGATTTACCTTTGGAAGCTTTTCCACAGGAAAAGAGAAGAATGAATGTGCTAAGAAGAAGAATCAGGTTTTTCACGACCTGATTCTTCACCAAAGCACTAGATCATTGCAATGTGGACAGCGACGTGATCCACTGCCAGAAAGCTTCAAGAATTATGAAAGTCACATATCCTGAGCCCAGCAGTAAGAGCACCAGCGATAGAATAATAAGACCCACCACAGTACGCGACTTGATAGTTTCTCGCGGAGGGTTTTGAAGGTGTCGTTCTAATAACTGGATATTTCGATCATTGGCCTTCCAATAAAAATCGAAAACATTTCCCAGAATAGGAATCATATCGATGATATTTTCTATCGCAACATTTATACCCATTCGCACTAGAGTCGCCTTACCTGCTCCCAAGCGGGATGCCTCGGAAATAAGGTAGAGTGATGTAAGAACCCCTATCCAGTCCCCTACAACCGGAACAAGACCTATTAGGGCATCAAGACCAAAACGGAATCCAAAAGCTTCAAACTTTGAATCCATTAAGCTGCTTAGATTTTTTAATTTCTCAACGTCTCTTTTCAATTTGAGAGTGCCTTTTTGTGATGCAGAATATGCTCCTGCATGAAAGTCGAAATAAAATAATAGCTGTGATCAAACTCATCTGCATAGCGCACTTCTTCATCCTGTCCAGCGGCTTGTGCTTCTGTGACAAATCTCTCAGTGAGCAGCTGACCAGGAAGGAATTCATCATGCGTACCTTGTGAAATGAGAATGCTATAGGGATGAGTCATTCCCATTTTAAGTAATTCACAAGAGTCATAAAATTTCCATAATTCTTTATCCGTCCCAAGATAGCCAGTGAAGGCCTTCTTCCCCCAAGCGCACTCCATGGGATTAACGATCGGAGAAAAAGCCGAAATGGATTTAAATTTATCGGGATTTCTAAGACCTAAGACCATCGCACCGTGGCCTCCCATCGAATGACCCATAATGGAAATATTCTGCACACCAAAATCATTTTGGATCATTGGATAAAGTTCATTTAAGATGTAGCTGTACATGCGATAGTGATCTTTATAACCATCGGTTGTAGCGTCTACATAAAAGCCTGCACCAGAACCAAAATCATAGCTATCATGCTCCCCAGGAAGATTAAGTCCCCGTGGTGAAGTGTCGGGAGCAATGACCATAAGATTTGCAGCATCAAGAAATCTTTGAGCTCCGGCCTTTGTTATGAAGTTCTCTTCAGTGCAAGTAAGTCCTGAGAGCCAAATAATACATCCACGAGGTTTCTCCCCTGGGATGAAAGTTGAAAATTTCATTTCAGTTTTAGTTTCTTTTGAAAGGTGAGACCAAAACTGTGTTTTGCCAGAAAATGTACGGTGAGACTTTAATTCTTTCATCTAAATAAACTCCTAAAAGGCTATTCCATAGCACTACGTTATCCCTGTAAAACCATAGCACATACCAAGTTTGGTGTCTGCGCCTTTATCTCTTCATGTTTTTTTGGTTCGATACGAAGGCCAAAGAAGGAGTATTGAATGAAACAACCATTCACTGTGATAACTGGTGCCGAGCGAGGAATAGGATTAGAGCTAGCAAAACAGTGTTGCGAGAGTGGCCATAGGCTTCTTCTTGTTTCCGGAAGCGACATGGTCTTTGATATCCAGGAAGAACTTAATGACCAGGGCCATGATGTGGAAGCGGTCAAAGTTAACATAGGAACATACTCTGGAATTGAAAATTTATATCAACAAATTCTCGAGCAAGATGAACTGTTGGATCAGTTAATTATCAACACTCAGGAAGGTCGTGGTGGAGAATTCACAGAGACCAGTTTAAGGGAGGAAATAGAGCTCATTAATATCAATCTTATTTCCACGATTCACTTAATGAAGCGTTTAGTACCTATTTTAAAAACCAAAGGAAATGGCAAAGTCATGATTACTTCTATTGCCCCATCTCCTTACGAAGCTGTTTATGATGCACAAATCGCTTTTATTAACAGTTTTGCTGATGCAATTAGAAATGAGTTAAAAAACTTCAACGTGAGTGTTACGTTGCTGATCCCTGAGACAGGAAGTGAAGTCAAACTAGAAGGTGATCTTAGAGATGTCGCAAAATTGTCTTTTGAAGCAATGATGGCCGGGAGAGAGAGAGTTTTCTCTGGAACCCTTCTGGCAAAGCTTCAAGGGGTTGCCATGAAGCTTTTGCCAGAGAAGACAAGAATGGATTTAATGAAAACTATTCATCACTAGAGTCGTCGCAAAGCTTGATCGATTCTAATTCTTTAATCATCTCTTTAACTTCAAACTTCGCCTGCGACTTCGCTGAGGCAACATTTAGCTTATCCGTCATACCAAATGAGAGCTTTTTCCATAATCTTGAATCTGAAGCCACTTGAACTTCAGACACTATTTGTAAATTACGTTCTTCGCCTGTTTTTAAACGGGCAGTAAAAGGGTTTGTACAAACCATGATCTCGTTATACTGCTCGCAACTAGTGTTTTCCTTATCTAATACAGAGGTGATGCATTCAATCTCGTTAAAAAAGGCCCGACCACCCCATTCAATGTAAAGAGAAGTGTCGGCAAAAGAGAATGTGGACATCATCAATGCAGTAAGGGCGAAGACTTTTTTCATAATGACTCCCAAATGTTTACGGCCGTCTAATTTCTAAACAGTCGTAAAGGCCTTAAGGAGTTGAATCCTTAGGGCCTATCGTTTATTTTGAGAGTATTATTGCGAATCCGGGGCCAATTTACTGAAGCTTTATATCCGTAAGACCCGTCTTCATGAATTCAACCAGAGCTTCTTCTTCCTCTTCAGTGAATTCTAATTTGAGTGGCAGATTCTCGGCCAGACTTCTGTAGATAAAATCATTCGTACCATGGTCATGGTCTTGTATAGGACGAAGATAGTTCGACCATTGGTTAAGAATTCGAAAGCTCTCAAGGCTCGCTTTGATATCATCGTAATGCTCGACGACTTCTTCCAACGTTTCAAAGGAGCCATCATGAAAATAAGGGGCAGTCAGGGCGACATTTCGTAGAGGCGGAACACGGAATGCGAAGCGATTTACTTCTTTTTTATCCCACTGATAACGGCCAAAATCCATACCCTTCTCTTTACCAGGACCAATTTGAGGAACGGCAACATTCTTAAATCCAAGACCTGAAAGATGCTCTCCTTTATGGCATTCACCGCATTTACCTTTGCCGAAGAAGACATCCATGCCCATCTTTTGTTTTAGGTTGAGGGCCTCCACTCGTCCCGAAATGTAACGGTCATAAGGAGTATCGGCGAGAAAAAAAGCTTGAGATTGAAATTCAGCTAAGGCTTCACCAAAGTGACCGATATTGATTTTCTGACCAGGAAAAACTTCTTCAAAAAGTTTTTTATAACCTTCGATGGCCATGAATTTTTTAACAATAAGATCCCAAGCTTCGTACTCATCCTTTGCATCAGCGATGGGATTTGTTCCCTTAAGTCCCCGCATCTCATCATGGTCAACCATGGGAAAGATAGCTTGAGCAGCAAGAGCACTTGTCATAACTTTGGAAACAGCATGACGAAGAGGCACTGGAGTTTTAAAAGTTTTTGAACTCTCCGAATACATCACTCTTCCATCCCAAAAGAGTACAGGAACATTGTGAAGATTCATAAGCGCCGGAGCATTGCGGGCGAGGATTCTTCCCGTACCTTGCATCCTCTGGCGACCATTGATTTGAAAACCTCTTGCTCCTTCACCTAATGAAAGCGGAATCCCGTCACCGGTACCAAGTCTTGGATGGTGGCATTCCATACAACTGATGTTGTTATTTCCGGCAAGACGCTGATCCATAAAAAGATTCCGGCCCAGAATAAAGAGCTTATCGTTTCTAGGTTTCGGTGCTTTTAAAGGAATCAGATTGAAAGTTTTGATATAACCCTGAAGCTTTTGATCAATAGGTTCAAGGGCGTAGATCTCAGTTGTAAAAACCAGTAGAAGAAGGATTAATTTTTTCATGTTTGAATAATAAAACTAAAGTATTAACTGTCAAACCAAATCAAGTTTTCATGAGTAAAATCATTCTGTGCTTTGCACAAAACACTCCACACTCCTACAAGTTTTTCTTGATACGTTCTTACCATTCAAGGAGGCCAAGGATGAGAATGATTATTAATACTGTTTCATGGGGACTGTTCATCCTCTGCGTTTCAACTAATAACGGAACAAAGGTTGTGAACAAGAAATCAGCACTTGCCGGTGATAAGAAACAACAAACGAAAATCGCCTACAAACCTTCTAAAAGAAGTTTTACGATTAATTAATCACAAATAGGTGCGGCAGGGTCTTTGCTACAAAGGTAAGCCTTGAGAGCAGCATTCTCTGCCTTTAAAGAAGCGATCTCGCGGTCCTGCTCAATGTTCTTTTTATCTACCCCGACTATTTTCACATACAGCTCTTTAACCGCGTTGATTATGGTGTAAGTAAAGGCGCCGTAATTCACACCTTTAATTTCAGTTAAGAAATTATCTTCAGGATTGAGTTTTACCTGTTTTTTAACAATTAATTCGGGTGCGGATTTTTCTAAATCTTGGGCTATGACACCCAATTGCTCATTCTTAGTATGTTTTATCCCTCCAAGACCTGTG
>JAEYUK010000339.1 GCA_023432655.1 Pseudomonadota bacterium
GTATTAGGTCAACCGAGTTTTCCGTCCACGAGATTGATTTTCCGCGGGGCCAGGGCGGCAAAGTCCACATCGTGAGTTACATAGACGATGGTTGTGCCCTTTTCTTGATTAAATTTTTTAAAGAGATTCATGATAATTTTGCCGTTAACAGAGTCGAGGTTCCCGGTCGGTTCGTCGGCAAAGAGATATTTGGGCTCCATTATCAGGGCCCGGGCGATGGCCAGGCGTTGCTGCTCACCTCCGGATAATTCACCAGGATAGCGGTGCTCTTTACCCTCAAGTCCTACAGTCTTTATGAGCTCCATAGCTAAAGGCCTTCTTTTTTCAAATTCACCGGCCTTGCGCGCTGGAAGAAGGATGTTTTCAATGGCCGTGAGTTCGGACAATAAATAGTGAAATTGGAAAACGAAACCAATATTCTGATTTCGTAATTGATAGATCTCCTCGGGTCGAAAATCTTTGAGATCTTTTGAGTCGTAAATGACTTCTCCTTCGGTTGGATGATCCAGGGTCGAAATAATATAGAGGAGGGTACTTTTTCCTGACCCGGACTTACCCACTAGTGAAATAAAATCACCATCTTCGATTTTAAGATTTATCCCTTTAAGGACTGGTACGGGTGTGTTGGGAAAACTTTTAATAATGTTTTTTATTTCAATCATTGTCCACCTGAACGGATAATTTCCATAGGTTCGAGCTTACCGCCAGCTCTTGCCGGAATGATTGATGAAATAATGGACGTCGCAATCGCAATACTAAAAGCTTTAAGGTATATGATGATATCAAAAGAAATAATCATATAGTTTCCGGGGCCGCTCATTCGTCCAGGAACGACCTCGATGCGGCTCATGATGATACAAATGATGAAGCCAAGTATGAGTCCGATGGTTCCCCCAAGAAACCCCAACATCATGCCTTGGTTAAAAAACAATCTGACGATATCTTGAGGTGAAAAACCCATTGATCTTAGAATTGCTACATCTCTCCTTTTTTGATTCACCAGGATACTCAGAATGTTGTAGATTCCAAAACCTGCCACAAGAATAATGGAGATGGTCATTGAATTTCTAACAATGTCCTGAGTCTTAAAGACAGAGAGCACGGCCGCTGAAGATTCTTGCCAGGAGAGGACCTTATCTCTGGTGCTTTTTTTCCATGAACTGGCCTTCTGTTCAGCAAGTTCCGGATCAAAAAGTTTTACCGCGATATCAGTGATCTCGCTCGGTGTGCTTCGAAGTTTTTGAGCGTCAGTTAAAGAGATAAACGCCGTCCCTTCGTCGATGGTTTTAATTCCGGTCTCGAACGTTCCAACAATTTTAAATGTCTGAGGTTCTGCATTGCCGGTCGAAACTAATATTGTTTCCTGGATGCGAGTCCCTAAAAGTTCCATGAGTTTAGTGCCCATGATGAGGCGATTACCTGAATTCCCCATGTCTTTGAAACTTCCCGACTTCATGTAGTCTTCAATATTCGTGACCTTTAATTGTCTTTCATATTGCGATCCAATGATTCTTCCCACTTTGGTAATTTTATTTTGTGTGAAAATAACCTGGGCCACAACTTGAGGAGAGTAGGCGGCAACATCTTTGTCTGCGTCTAATTTTTTAAACCAGCCCAGTGGATATTCAATGCGGGTTGAATCTTTTCTGCCTGAAGGAGGGATTTGCCAGAATACATGGGCAGCCTCTGGATAAGAAGCCATATCTTCAATGGTGAGGATTTCTTCTCGGGCAGAGATCCGAATGTGGGCTTCATTATTAACTAACTGGTCCAGCATATAAGTCTGGAATCCGAGCATCATACCAGAGATCGCCACATAGGCCGCTGACCCGATGGTGATTCCCAGAAGAATCAAAAGGCTTTGTTTTTTTCTCGCCATTAGCTGACGAATACTTAAAAACATCATGGGATGAGGATCTCATCAGTTGGGAAAAGTTCAGGAGAGAGAATTTCACTCTTCTCTTCATCAGAGATTCCAATCTGCACTTTGATTTTGTGTTTCTTATTATCTCTTTTAATTACGACATGACCGTTAGCGATGGCCTTGGTTGGAATCAAGGTGACAGCTTGTTTTCTCGCGACATCGAAGGCCACGTCGGCAGACATGCCAGGAAGGACTCCAGATGGCCACTCATCAAGTATTACTTTCGCTACAAACTGATCGTTTTTAGGATAAATGCTCGAGATTTCCCCAAAGAGTTTCTTATTACGGAAAAACTCAAATGTAATTTCCGCTTTAACACCCGTTCGCAATCTCATTGCCGCCTGTTGCTCCAGAGAAACTTCCAGGTAGAGGTTTTGTAAATCAACAAGAGTTAAAATGACCGATTGTGGAAAAAGGTTTTCACTGACAGTGATTGGTATATCCGTGATCTTGCCATCAAAAGGAGCTTTGATGGTGGTGCCTTGATCGGTAAGAAAAAGAGTTTGTCCCTTTTTAACGTCTTGTCCTTCAGTCACGAAGAACTTCTCCACAGAATTTACGATGGCCGCTTTGGCATGGTAGGTGTACTCCGATCTGATAATACCCAGGCCATAAACGGCTTCAACAATATCTCCTTTAATTGGGTTCACTGTTTCTTTCTGACAACCGAGGATAAGTAAAACGCAGAGTATAGAATAAAGTATTTTCATACATTAAGTTTAACATTCTGATCTGATGAAGAGATATGGTATATTTTCAGGATGATAACTTTTCTTATATTTGTCATTTTGACCTCTTTTTTCTCTTATGATCTCTACGTGGATTTAGCAGAAAACTTACCCCTTAAACATCTTTGGCATGAAGTCATAATCTTTACTATCTCACTTCTAGGGGCAGTTTGGCAGCTCAGACTATTGTTTAAGAAGGAAAAAGAAATCAAGCTAATTCAAACCGAACTTTTAGCAACTCGAGAATCCTATCAAGAGTGGCAGGCCAAAAGTAAGAAGTCGGCCAACGAAATACGCAATATGATTGATCAACAATTTTCTGATTGGCACCTCAGTGCCAGCGAAAAGGATGTGGCGCTCCTTTTAATAAAAGGGCTAACAATGAAAGAAATTGCAGAGCTGAGAAACACTCAAGAAAAAACAGTCCGACAGCAAGCGACTACTGTTTATCGTAAGGCCAATCTCTCAGGCCGCCAGGAACTGGCCGCATTCTTCCTTGAGGATATACTTTCAGCACCATAAATCACTTTAGGGCATATGCCGGATAGATGAAATTGCATTTTTCCTTAAAAATCTTGGTTAACCACCAAGGGGACTTGCATGAAATATATTCTCTCTCTACTGTTGTTAATTTCTATTAATGCTCACGCGCAAATTCAGTTAAATGATTTAGGAATCAATCCTGAAAAAATCGAGGCTACCTCATCTTCTTCCCTATCTCCGTCGGATACTCAAGAACGCAGATGGAAACTCAAAAATCACGAAATGTGGGGGCTCGCTACTTTTGGTTTAATGACTGCAACGATGTTTACTGGGGGAAGCGCCATGGATTCTAATACCCATATGTACCTGGGAATGGCGACCGCGGCTTCCTATTTCACAACAGCTTACCTGGCCTTAAGTGCTCCTAAGCCGATGGGGGTAGTGGATAAAGGAAGAATCAAATGGCACAAGGGTCTGGCCTGGGTCCATCTGCCACTTATGCTTTTAGTTCCTTACCTTGGTTATAAGTATAAAAAGGATGAGGAGGACGGAGTGAAACATTCTTCTATAGTAAAAAATCATTCCGCTTTTGCGGGAGTGCTTTATGGATCATTCGCTCTTTCTACGGCCTTAATGGTGATCGAATTTTAGGAGAAAATATGAAATATCTTTTATTGGGGCTGACCCTGACTTCATCACTTTTCGCGCAAACTTATGACCTGAAAAAAGGCGAAGCCAATTTCGAAATTAAAGTCATGATGAAAAAGATCGACAGCCAAAGTACCAAAGTGAAAGGTAAAATAAACTGCTCAGAGACTTGCGAGTACCTGTTGGCGATTCCTCTTAAGTCATTTACGACCCAAGATTCTAACCGCGATTTGAATATGTTTACCGCCATTGAAGCCGATAAGTACAAAGTTACAACCGCCAGAGGAACATTCCCTAGAAACATCTTAGATGCTCCTGAGGGTAAGATCGAAGCTTTGATTGATTTTCACGGCGTAAAAAAACTATACTCAATCCTTTTAAAAGATAAAGCTTCCAAAGCGAGTCTCACCCTCGATCTCGATGCTCATGGAGTCGAGCGCCCATCTCTTTTTGGTTTGAAAATGGACCGGATGCTTCCTGTAGAGTTTATACTGGAATGGGAAAAGGGCTAGAGTAGGATCACAAAACGTTTGTTTAGCAAGAGCGATGTGTAATCTTTATAGTCGTGCTCCCCCGGGGCACGATCTATGTTAATATCGGCCCATTATTACTGATGGGGATATTAATGAAAAATATTGCTGTTTTTTCGTTCGCTCTTACGATGTCATTAACTGCTTCGGCCGGTGAAAAGTTTGGTGGAATTGATTTGGATCCTTCAATGCCAAATTCCCAAATTAGAACGATTAAAGACGATTTAAAGTATCTTTACACCAATCCTGTTAAAAGTTTTGATCCACAATTTAAGTCCATGGCCAGTCTCCCGAAGGTCGATGGGGCCAATATGTATAACTGGGTCTATAACCGGGTTAAGTACATCATTGGGCAGGATTATAAACTTTACGGTCGTAACCTTGTGAAGAAAACTGGCCACGCTTTTCCCGCAACTCCACTTCCGCCTTCGGTTGTTAACCGAAGTAACCAGTACGCAGGAATTATTATTATGGCGAATATTGGTGCGGAACTATATCTGACAGGTAAGAGAGATAAAGTTCTTAAAGGGATTAAACTTGATAACAAAACTGTTTTTGCCCCTTCGCCTAGAGTTGGAATTCTTCAAGTCGGTGAGGGGCTTTTTTTAGAAAGACTCCTGGTCAATAAGGAACCTCACTCAGATGCGAATTAAATTAAAAGACTCGGGACTATTTTTCTTGTGGCCCGCCATTCAGACTGTCACTCAGAACATATCGGTTTCATCCATGATGATTGTCCTCCCGGGCACGCGCTGTCGGGATTTGCTGCGTGTGAGGCTTATAGCAATGGGTCCTACTCTCTAGAAGCCGTCGCTACAAAGACGATGCTTTTAAATTGTGGCACATGTTCCAATGAAGATAAGACTAAGCTCACGTCGGCCATCGCTGATGCTTTCAGCAGAGTGGTTTTACGCTCACATCTAAAAACTGAGGCTCAACTTCTGGAAGAAATGACGACTTATAAGAATGTGATTGAATTTTATGTTAGTTATAATGCCAAAAATCCAACTGAAGCCAGCATTAAAGAGTTAGAACGACTGAGAGCGAAGCTGAAAGAATGCGAAGACCAGTTGAAAGAATTAAAAACCCCCGTTGTGGCCAAAGAGTTAGACCCTAAACCCGAAGGACCATTTGAAGAAACATCAGTTGAGAAGTCTTCAAAACTTATGGATGCTTCGCTCGCCAGATAAATGAAAAAGCTTCTCCTGGCCTTTATTCTTGTGACAGCATCAGCATTCCTCCTCTGGAAGGTGAGCCGTCCCTCGCTGGATGTGATTGAGGAGACAAAAGTATCAGTTGATGCAAAGAATACTACCGGCAAGGAAGCAGAGTCTCTGGTGGATAATCAAAAATCAATTAGCGTTCCTCATCGTGAGGCTTCTGACTTTCCGGATAGATTGGATCACTACTTTAAAGCATTACCTACGATGGATGACTTAAAGAACCTGACTGAAGAAGAAGTTCACCACACGCCTGAGATCATTAAGAATGGAGGAGAACTCATTGGCCGCATTCACGATGAAGCTGAAAATGATCCCGCCAAACGATCCGATGCTATGAATTTCTTTAAACGATGCGCAGAGGATCATCAAATTGCTGTTGTCATGAGAGCAGTTTGTTTAAATAAAGTATATAAGCTTATTCCTGTATGGAAGATTCCCGTTCCTCTCTCCGAAGCCAATATTTCCGATGAAGTTTCAGATTTGGCCTTAAAGCTACCTTAAAACAAGCCAGAGCAAAATTATTTCGTCTCCATTGAGGGCATGTGACTTGCACTTAAAAATAAATGTCACACGAATCAGGAGGAGACGATGAATATAGAAGGAAAAGTTGCTCTGGTTACCGGAGGAGGTCAGGGGATTGGACGAGGCATAGCTCTACGACTGGCCAAGGAAGGAGCGAACATCGGTATTGTTGATATGAATGAAGAGAAAATGGTAGCAGTGGCCAAAGAAGTAGAAGCTTTGGGTCGCAAGTCCACTATTTTTCGGGCCGATGTATCTTCCCGTGATGAAGTGTTTAAGGCCGTAGCTCATGTGGAAGAGAAACTAGGTGGCTTTGATATTATGGTCAATAACGCCGGCATAGCTCAAGTAAGGCCACTGTTAGAAGTCACTCCTGAAGAACTAGAAAAGATTTACCGGATCAATGTCTTCGGCGTTTTATGGGGCATTCAAGCCGCTGCAAAAAAATTCATGGAACGAAAGAGTAAAGGAAAAATCATTAGCGCTTGTTCCATCGCAGGCCATGAAGGCTATGCCATGTTAGGGGTGTATTGCTCCACCAAGTTCGCTGTCCGGGGACTTACCCAGGCAGCGGCGAAAGAGTTTGCGAGCATTGGAATTAATGTGAATGCTTACTGCCCAGGAGTTGTTGGAACAAGTATGTGGACGGAAATAGACAAACGATTCTCGGAGATCACCGGAGCTAAAATTGGCGAGACGTATGATAAGTACGTGGGAAATATCGCTCTAGGAAGAGCTGAGACGCCTGAAGATGTGGCAGCCTTTGTGGCCTATCTTGCTGGTCCGGATTCGGATTATATGACAGGGCAAGCGCCATTAATTGATGGTGGTATGGTTTATCGATAACGTTAACAGAGAGGTGTCTTATGTCTAATCAATCTTTTAAAGATGAGAGTAACTGGAAACATGAGCCTGATACTAAACATCATGTAGATGACGAATTCGGGAAGGGAACTCGAACCAGGAATTGGAAGCAAAATATTGATGAAAAGAATGAGAAAAAATTGAGCGATGAGGAGAATAAGCGGAAGGATCGCGAGCGAGAGCAATAGTTAAGGAAGAATAAACTATGGAGTTTTTTGGCATAAAGCTAGTGGGCGTTAACGAAGAAAATGGACAGAAGGTCCTTTTAACTATTTTTGTGATTGTTTCGATTTTTATGATCAAAGGAGTGATCCATTGGTTTCTGGATCAGTTTCAGAGATATTATAAGAACAGGAAACTTAAGTTTTGGACTCGTCAAAGTATTAATCTTTTTGCTGCTTTTACTCTCTTCTTAGTGATTCTCTCTATTTGGTTTGATGACCCCACTCGTTTGGCCACTGGGCTGGGTTTAGTGACAGCAGGTTTAGCTTTTGCTTTACAAAAAGTGGTCACTTCACTTGCTGGATATCTGATCATCATGAGAGGCAATACTTTCAGTGTAGGGGAGCGGATAACCATGGGTGGGATTCGCGGGGATGTTATTGCTCTGGGATTTCTACAAACTACGATTATGGAGATGGGTCAGCCTCAATCTGTTCAAGGGGCAGAGCCAGCGATGTGGGTTAAGGCGAGACAGTTTACAGGTCGAATCGTTACCGTCACTAATGACAAGATTTTTGAGTCACCCGTATATAACTATTCCCGTGACTTTCCATTCATATGGGAAGAGATGTCGATACCTCTAAAGTACAACGTTGACCGCTCAAAGGCTGAGTCCATTCTAACGGAGGTTGTGAACCGACATACCAAAAATGCTAGAGATGCTGCTTCTTCGGTACTGCAAACGCTGGCAACCAAATACGGAATTCAGGGAGACGATATGTTGCCCAAGGTTTACTACCGGCTCACAGACAATTGGCTTGAATTCACAGTCCGCTTCATCATAGAAGTTCACGGTATACGCGATGTTAAAGATCTCATTGCACGGGATTTATTAAAGAGTTTTGAAGAGGCAGGGATAGAGCTTGCCAGTGCGACTTTTGAAATTGTTGGCCTTCCTACGATTCATTACAATGATGGTGGCCCCCCCGAGACTCGAACTCGGACACACTTGCGTGCGGCGGATTTTGAATCCGCTACGTCTACCATTCCGTCAGGAGGCCACTTGAGCCCATGATTGTAAGTAAATCCTAGTTCTGTGTCAATGAGACCTTGTGCAGCAAGGTAGATTTATTTCCATAAATGCGTTGCATGAATTCTTTAAGTCTTCTTTCGGTAGGCGATATGCACGCGATCAATAAAATCTCCGAACTCATTCATATAATTCCGTAAAAAATCTTCGGTGCTCTTTACCTTCACTTGGCCATCATCCGAGATTAGGTCAGGAGTAAAGTGAATATAGGCTTCGATGGCATTCATGAGGGGGGAGTTACAGAATCCTAGAATACTTTTGAGGTGTTGTTGTCCAACGGCGGTTCCAATAGCACCAGGGGATGCTCCAATAACTCCGGATGGTTTGCGAGTGAAGGCATTTTGACCATAAGGGCGGCTTGCCCAATCGATAGCATCCTTAAAAGTCTTCGCCACCTGGGGATAGGAGGAAGTTTCGATCTTCGCTTCGAGGCAAATCAAGGTCAAAGTACAGTTTGTGTGCGTTACAATCTTGTTAAGTTTGGCATTACTGCAATTGAGTGAAAAATGTTAGGCTTTCATTATGAAAGATCTTGAGCAAGAAAAACTTAAATTTTCGTCTTTGTTCCATGGGGCCCAAGTGCCTATGGTCATTTTTAAAGGCGATGAAATGATCGTGGAAATGTTTAACGAGAGCTATCATGACATTTACCATAAGCACGATATTTTGAATAAACCTCTTTTTGACACCATCGTTGAACTCCGTGACACCCAATTTCCAAGCATTTTGAAGAAAGTCTATGAAACCGGGGAGACCTTTGTTTTGGTGGAAGGTCTGAGCCAGATTCTTAATCGTAAAACTGGAGTAATGGAAGATCGATATTTCGATACCACATTTACCCGAATTGATTGGGGGGAAGACGGCATCTATCGAATTCTGGCCACGCCGAGAGAAGTAACTGAGAGGGTTGTTTATAGAAAACTTCTTGAGGAAGAAAAAAACTTCAGAGATTTTTTTATCTCAACCATTACCCATGACCTCATTAACCCTTTATCTGTCATCAACATCTCATTGGACACTCTTTCTAAGAAGAGTAAGGAACCTCTAGAGGTTGAAAAGTTGGCCACACGAATGAAGAGAGGTGTGGATAAAGCGAGAAAATTAATTGAGGACTTATTAGAGTTAAAAAAGATCCAAGCAGGAGAGTACCCTAATCTTAGTTTCTATCCCTGTTGTTTAAAAGAGACGGTAGACAAAATAGCGGAAAACTTGCAAAGCAAATTTCCAGGCAGAATCGAGCTCCATCTTGATGCTCAGGAGGTTAATGGATATTGGGATAAAAATGCCATTCAGCGAATACTTAATAACCTGGTCGAAAATGCGATCCAATATGGAAGCTCAGAAAAAAAAAGTGAGCATCAGACTCAATTCCTTGGGCCCCTATATTAATCTCTCTATTCATAATTGGGGAAATCCAATTTCTTTAGAAGATCAGAATCTTCTTTTTAAGAAACATTATCGCGGGGAGAGCGCTGTGAATCTCATGCAAAACGGTTGGGGAATTGGACTGACACTAGTTAAAGGTCTTTGTGAGACCATGAACGGTAGCGTGAGCTTATCTAGTTCTGAAAACACAGGTACGACTTTTACAGTTGAATTGCCGGTTAAGAACCATATCAGTAGTGAGGAAAAGATCTTATGAGTATTCATCAAAATTTTCTTCTTCAGGCCGTGAAATTGGCCCAGGAAAATAAATCGAAGGGAGGACGTCCCTTTGGTGCACTGATTGTAAAAGATCAGGAAATGATCGCCAGTGGTGTTAATGAGATGATCAAAAAGTGTGATCCCTCTTCTCATGCTGAGCTTGAAGCAATACGTATGGCGACCAAGAAATTGGGCCGTCTGACTCTTGAAGGCTGCTCTGTATACGCGAGTGGACAGCCTTGCCCAATGTGTTTAGCAGCTCTGATCATGACCAAAATTGAAGCTGTCTATTTTGCATTTGATAATAGTGATTCAGCTCCTTTTGGTTTTAGTAGTGATCTAACCTATCAAAAATTAGACCTTCATCTGGAAGAGATTGATTTACCTGTCTATAAGATAGATCTGGGCCTTAAAGCTTCTGAACTTTATCAGATTTAAGTCAAAGCATAGGCGCTATAAGATTGGTTGCTCTACACAAGATCTGACGAGATAATGGACTTTTTTCATATTCTTTGAGGGAGACTTTTTCGGACTGTTCAAAATCATTTTCTAGCATAGCACTTACTCCATCAATGATATTCTTCTCTGGAGAAACGGCGAATATCTCAAAATTGATAAAAAGAGACCGTGAATCGAGATTCACAGATCCCACTAATGCTGCTTGCTCATCGATGAGCATGACTTTTTGATGAAGAAAGCCTGGAAGATATCGATAAAACTCTACTCCCGATTTAAGGAGTCGCTCTATGTAGATTTGAGAGGCAAAATGAATCAGGCGATTATCGCTGTAGGATGGAACTAATATTTTCACTTCAATTCCATTTAAAGCAGCAAGAGACAGGGCGTAGTACAAGCTTTCAGGTAACACCAAATAAGGAGTCGCGATCCAGATCCTTTTCTTCGCCGCCTGTACAAGGGCCAGATGGGCCAGTAGACAATTCTCTTTTTCATCCGCCGGCCCAGGTGGAAGGATGAGGATTTTCCCTTCTCCCTCGGCTGGTTGCGGAACCCACTCCAGATCGATGATTTCCTCTTTGGCCCAATGCCAGTCTTTAAAAAAAGATAATTGAGAAGATAAAGCTGCTGGTCCTTCTATTCGGAGGTGGGTATCTCTCCATGGGCCAATGCTTTTCCAGCGACCGAGATAGTCGTCCCCAATATTGTGTCCACCTATAAAAGTGGTTTTACCATCTACAACCAAAACTTTTCGATGATTTCTAAAATTGATCTGGAAATGGCCGCCCCAGTTTTTCCAGCTTGAGAATAAATGGACATGCACACCGGCATCGTTTAGTTTTTTCATAAAGCCAGAACCTAGTTCTGAGCCTATTCTATCGGTTAAAAAATAAACTTTTATACCGTCCCGGGCTTTCCTCATAAGAAGATCTGCAAAGCGAGTACCTATTTTATCTTCACGGAAGATATATACTTGAAGAAGGATATATTTCTCTGCACTCTCAATAGCTTGAAGCATACTTTCGTAGGTTTCATGACCGTTTATAAGGAGATCAACTTTATTACTGCCAGTGAATCCGAGGGTTTGTTTTTCATTCAAGAGGCTGGAGAGATAGGGAAGGGGAGAGTTATTGTCGTTGTCACGGAGTAGTTTTTCAATTTCTTTAATCTCTCTACTGGCCTCACGATCATAATGCTGACGTTTTTTTATGTAACCAATGAATCTTTTTCGGCCAAAAACTAAGAATAAGGGTACCGCCAGAAAAGGGACTGTGATTAATCCAATAATCCATGCGACAGTGCCTTGTGGAGTACGTGATCTCCATAAGGCGAGGAAAGCACAGAAGAATCCCACAAGGTAGAAGAATAAACCAACAATAGTTAACGTATCCACCGGTAGATCTCCTTTTTAACGGAGTTTAATTAACTCCAGGGTCTCTTTAATATTGAATCGAAGAAAATCATCTCCAAGATTCTTTTTTAATTGAGAGTTTGAAATGAGACAGGAGAATTTTAGATAATCTAAAAGATAATCAGGTACGTTCTTATTAATTTTCTTCAAAACTTTATTGAGACCGCTTCCAAGGATCATCGGGAAAGGAACTGCCTTGGTATTAACGACCTCTAAGGCTTCTCGGAGGGAAATGAAATCATTCCCGGCCACATTATAAGTTCCTGTAGGTAAGTTGAGTGAGCGGTAGAGCACATTGGCCATATCAAATTCGTGGATGAACTGGAAGAAAGGATTATAATCAACCGGGCTGATCGCCCAATGGCCGGATAAAAACTTCGTCATTGCGTTTTGAATCTGCGTTCCGACAATATTGCATGGGCGGAGTACGACAGCAGAAATGCTATTTTGGTTTTTCCACATCCAACTTGTACACATCTGATCCATTTCAACTACATCGCGAAGTTCTGGATGCCGGATACTGGCCCGCAGAGGGGCATCTTCGGAGAGAAATATTGAGTTATCTGGCATGGCCCCATAGACATGAAATGTAGAAAGGATGATGACTTTCTTTACATGGGTTCTTTCGCATAAATCCAGGATGCGGTTTGTACCCATGACGGAAAGATCGATTCTTTTGGCGAGCACATTTTGTTCATTCGAAGAATGGCTGATTCGCCCCAGGTGATAGACAGCATCGAAGTTATTGTTTCGAAAAAGATTTTCAAAATTTCCCCGGGAATACTTCATACTGAGGGAAGTTAAGTTTTTTAAAGGGATAACACGAGAGACATCCCGCGAATCGATTCCTATTATCTCCCAGTGAGGGTTTTCGGTAAGAATCAGACGGGCAGTCATTTGGGCCAATCCCCCAGCGATACCAATCATAAGAATTTTTTTTACTTCACTCATTTGGCTCTCTTCGTTTTAAACTCTTTGACCACAAATTGTGAAATTGGCTTTCTCACCGGATCTAAAAAAGGACGGCGATTTTTAAGTCCGGCAATCATCATGCGCTTTATTGTATTTTCGATGTGGAAAACATTCTCTTTTATTTCTTTTTCCGTCGCTTCCATCTCAATTTGCTCCGGAATAGGAATCGGAGCCCCGATATAAATATCTATCGGCGAAGGTAATGGAATATAGTTACTCATGAGTGGCAGAGCAGGTACTTTAAAGATACGCGCCAGCTTTTTAGAATGAAGAACAAAAGGAAACATTTCCTCTGCGCCTATCACACAAAGAGGAAGAATAGGTGTCCTTTTTTGAAGTGCGATTCGATAAAAACCATCAGTAAATGGCTGTAGTTTATAATAGTCAGAAGTATTTTTAGAAATGCCTGGCACTCCTTCGGGAAAAACCAGAATGGATTCTTTGTTATCAATAAGAAAATTGCAGTTATTCCGATCGCCCATAATGGCCCCCATCTCTGCACTGAATTCACCAATGAAGGGGAGCTGGGCCATGAACCGCTCAATCATTACCCGTAAGATCCGGGGAGGGACAACATCCATTAAGAAAGCGATCGTAATCATCATTCCATCAATCGGGAGTTGCCCGGTGTGATTAGAGACAGCGATGTAGGCTTCATCCTTGACGTTTTCCGCACCAAAAACCCGTACTTTAAAATAAGAACGATAGACCGGGACAAGTTTTCTCAGGGCCTTCTCGCAAAGTTCAAGGTTAAGTCCCCACGGGTCCTGATAATCCTTATAGCGCTCACGAAGGTGATGAAAAATTCGATTTATTTTGAGATCGTCCTCTGGAGAGAGGAGTAAGTTTTTAAAATTAAACATATCAGAATAATAACCCGTGATCGGATCTTACTCTAGAGAACAATTCTTTCAGGATTAAATCAGTCAGTTAAATCCGGCCATGTCGCTATGGCGTTTAACAAAATTTATGATGGAGAGCTCCACTTCAGGGATGCCATCGCCTTTTTCTGCCGAGGTGAAATGAATCTGTTTCACCCACTTGAACTTATTATAGATGGCCGGCATATGGCCCTTAAGTTTGGCGCGCTCGCTCTGAGTTTTGAGTTTATCAATCTTGTTAAAGAGAACATAGGTTTCTAGATCGAAGCTATTTATGTACTCATGAAATATCATGTCGCTCTCCTGCAAAGGATGCCGAGCATCCTGAACATTGAGCAGCAGAATTTTTTCACTACAAAGATTAAAGAAAGTATCAAGAAGCACTTGCCACTTTTGTCCCATTTCCTTGGAAACTTCTGCATGTCCATAACCTGGGACGTCAAAAAGATAGAAATGCTCCAGTGATTTCGTTTCTTTATTTTCAACGACGAAATCGAAGATATTAATCTGGCGGGTACGACCAGGGGTTTTTGAAACTCTCGCCGTTGTTTTTCCAAAGAGAGCGTTAATAAGCGAAGATTTTCCAACATTGGAACGTCCGATGAAGGCCACTCCATTAGCGAAAGTATGTTCATTGAGCCACTGTTGAAGTTGTTCGACAGTATCAATCCCCATCAAAAATTCTGTTTTCCCTTTTTGAATTTTCATCCAGCATTCCCGGTCTTTAGTTTTCTTTTCTGCCCATTTTAACAGAAAAAGGGGGGAGCGTCTTTATTTTAAAAGGAGTCTTCATGTTTCAACGTAAGTTAATGGAAAAACAAATCGCTGTGAGTGGATTACGTATTGGAGATAGTTGCAGCATATTTCCCATAACTGGTCATAAAAAAGCATTTACCCTGAATAGGAACTGCATTGATCTGATCTCCCACCACTATCGACCGGATAATTTATCCCAAAGTTATGTGGAGCTACCTAAGAGCGAAATAAATCCTTTTCATTATCGGCTTGAGCTTGACCAGGGTACTCACGATGGTCGTTTTGTTTTAAAAACAATAAAGGGAAATGCCTTCTGGATAAACGGCCTTGCTGCCCGTGAAGCTTACATTGAAAGGCAAGATCGGTTGTACCTCGATGATAATAAGATTAATTTTGATGGGTTTGGATTAAAAGAAATCATGGACCGGCAATTTGATCATCCTTTATTGCAAGAGAAGAATCTGATGGAATCAAATCTTAAAATTCTCATTCAGGGTGAAACTGGTACTGGTAAAACTCATCTGGCCCGAAAAATTCACGAACAAAGCGGCCGGGCGGGGGCTTTTGTAGCAGTTAACCTTTCCTCCTTTAATCCCCAGCTGATTGAGTCAGAACTTTTTGGACATAGGAAAGGAGCTTTTACCGGGGCCATTCAGGAGAAGAATGGTGCCTTTAAAGCTGCAGAACATGGAACACTTTTTCTGGATGAGATTGATTCTTTGCCAGGGGACCTTCAAACGAAACTTTTGACTTTTCTCGACAGTAATACTTTTAGAAGAGTGGGTGAAGTGCATGAGAATACCATAAATACGAGGCTCATTTTTTCCTCTGGAAAGCCTTTGGAACAACTGGTTATTCAAGGTGACTTCCGTCGTGATTTTTATTTTCGTCTTAAATCCGGTCACTCAATTGATTTAACTCCTCTGAGAAACAGTGTTGAGCGTATCCGCGAGGCCTGTCAGTATTTTGCTGTTAAAAATGGGGTTTCTCTTTCTCATCGAGTGATGGAGTTTTATGAAACTCTGGCCTGGCCTGGTAATTTGAGACAACTTTTTGGACATTTGGAAAAAAAGAAGATCTTAACTAAAAGTACGAAGCTTGACTTCGACCGACTGGATGAAGAACTTCTCCTTCAAAGTTCAGATCTCATGAACATTGAGGAGACGAGTGGACTTCTACCTTTAAAGGAATTTAAAGAAGAGTATGTGAAAAAAGCTCTTTCCATGTGTGAAGGAAATGTTTCTCTTACGGCCAAAAGACTTCAGGTTTCACCCAAAACAGTTAAGGCCGTTTTGGATAAGGTTTAGTTAACCAGAATATAGGTGATTTGCACGTCTTGAACCTCTGCTTCTACCTTATGCTTTTTAAGATATCCGTTTAGTTCTAAAATGAGTTTCTGCCTGAGGATTTCCTTCCCTTCAATTTCCAGAGGGAAGGAAGCTTCAATCGGTTCAATACCGTGGATCAGATGATCCCGTAATTGGAACTCTCTTTTATCAAGAAACATCCGACCGAAGCGATTATTGACTGTCACAGTAAAATCGATGTCTACGGTTTTGAGATCATTTACTCCTCCAGCGTAGACATGGAGGCGGTAACTCGTAAATGTTACCTGGCGTTTTGTTTCCTTATAGTATTCAGGACGATCATAGAGATTTTCCTCGGAACTTGCGGGAGTACGATCTATTTCTGGCTCCGGCGCAAGTAGCTTCACTCCAGTATGAGTGATTTGTACTGCGGCCAGAATCGAGGCGAAAGTAAGAGTTATGAGTGTTGCTGACTGGTTAAAGCTTAAGCCCTGAAAGAGGGAAGCCATCATTAAATAAGGCATCTTCAACTTGGAGATAAAGTTATTCCCGCGAGTTGCTTTCTGGCTTTGGTATTGCTCCCGTGCCCTCTGATAGGAGTTCTTGATTCCTTCCTTAATTTCTTGTATCGAGACGAGTCCTAAGACTTTCTCCATGAAAAATGTTTTCCAGGCTGGCAGTTTTTGAGGGATGCTTTTTATGAAACGAATGAAGCTCTCTGGCAGAGAGGTCATTTTGCTGTAAATTTTTTTAACCGAAGCGGGCACAAACTTTAAGATCAGCTCAGTGAGCTTAATTAAAAGAAAGTTTATGGCGTTTTCAATTTTGGCCAAGAAGTTCATCAGTCTTCTTTTCGGCAAAAGTAAAAGATATCTGAATTAAAAGCATTTTAGTCGGACTCTGGGAAAAACCTTCCGCCCTCCCTGGGATAGCTAAACTCGCCGCCCTACCTAAACCGAAAAGCCCTTGGACGGTTATGGAGCAAAGGAAGGTTTTATGTCACGTCAGTTATTTTTTATGTCCTTCATCCTCATTTTTCAAACAGGATGCAGTCAATTTCATACGAGTCGCTCGTTTCTCACTCAGATGGAACACGATGACTCGCGCTTTTTTAATCCTCGTGAAGACTTTCCGGTGGTAGCAGGGGATACCGGCAGATATTGGAATACGGAAGAAGATTTTCGCGCCCGTACCCCAGCTTCAGAAGAAGAACTAACTGACGATTTGATGGGACAGACACTAAAACAGGAGTTGGCCCATCTTGAAGGTCTGCAGAGTGAAGAGAATCAAGAAGTCTATTTTAAGCACCGGCATAAATTTCAAAATATTTCAGAAAAAATTTATTATCTGAAACTGCCTACGCATGAACGTCAGGATTATTTGATGGATCGAGGGTTTGTAGCTAGGCCGAAAAATGAGCTCTACACCCGACACGACAGGGCCCTGGCCATCCGTTCGCAGGACATCTTACTCGGAATGAAAAAGGACGAAGTCCTGGAATCCTGGGGGAAACCTCAGCGGGTGGACGTGGCCGGAAATCCTCGTCATGAAAATGAAAGATGGCTTTACCAGATGAATGGGTCACCAAAATACATCTACTTTGAGGCTGGTGAGGTCCAGGGCTGGGAATAATAACGAGTTTTCAGCAGCTTAGCGAGGTCGACTGAGAGGAAATTCGTGCATTTTCCTCTCAATCAAGGTAATTTATGGCACTTCCTAGTCCTAAATTATCAACTAGAACCTCGAGGGTTTTGATGGATTTTACGTTAGATTTCGAACGGCCAGTGTCTGAGCTAGAAAATCAGATTCGAGAATTAAAACAGGCCTCAAATCAGAATATTGATATTTCCCATGAGATTGAAGCTTTAGAAGCCAAAGTAAATCACATGTTGGAAGAGATTTATAAGAAGCTTTCTCCTTGGCAAAGAACTCAGCTTTCTCGCCACCCACTTCGTCCTCATGCCATTGATTACATCGAAAACATCGTGACTGATTTTCATGAAGTTCATGGAGACAGAAGATTCTCTGATGATCCTTCGATGATTACTGGTTTCGGTTACATCGATGGAAAAAAAGTGGCCGTCATTGGCATTGAGAAGGGAAGAAAGACCCAGGAAAAAATCAAACGAAACTTCGGTATGGCCAATCCGGAAGGATATAGAAAGGCCCTACGTGTAATGCAGATGGCGTCTCAATTCGGAATCCCTGTGGTGACGTTCGTCGACACTCCGGGAGCCTATCCGGGAATTGGAGCAGAAGAACGTGGCCAGGCCCTGGCGATAGCGGAAAACCTTGAGGAGATGTTCAACATCAAAACCCCTATCATTTCCGTCGTAATTGGTGAGGGGGGCTCAGGCGGTGCCTTAGGTATTGCCATCGCTGATAAGGTTTTCATGATGGAGTACTCTGTTTACTCAGTCATTTCTCCAGAGTCTTGTGCTTCCATCCTTTGGTCGGATCCAAAGATGGCCGAAACTGCAGCGAACTCGCTCCAACTTTCACCAAACAAGGCCCTAGAACTTAAGGTGATTGATGACATCATTAAGGAACCAGCAGGCGGAGCTCATCGTTATCCGGAAATGACTTATAAGCTGGTTAAGAAATCAATCATTTCTAATTTGGATAATCTGGGGAAAGAAGATCCGGATCTCCTTATGCAGAAGCGTTTTGAAAAATTCCGTCAGATGGGAAATATCACTCTGACCATTGATAATTCTGATGAAGTAAAAGGTTAAGAATGAGCGTTTATTCAATGACAGGTTTTGGTAAAGGAGAAGCGGTCGGCACCAATTTCACGATCACTACTGAAATTAAAACTGTGAATAATAGATTCAAAGATTTTAAATTCAGAATGAGCTCACTTTTTAATTCCATGGAGCTTGATCTCAGATCTAAGCTGGAACAGGAATTTCGTCGTGGCAGTTTCGATATCAGCGTAAGCTACAAAAAAAATGAAAAAGCTGCGACTGAATTCCAGGTTGATCCTCGAAAAGTGGAAGCTTATCTTAATTTGATGAAACCTGTTTTTGAAAAACCGCAAACGCCTTTTCATGTTAGTCCGACCGAGTTTTTGAGAAATGACTTTTATAAAGATGAAGACGAACAAAAAGAGCAGGAGCTTGCGCCTCTTTTAAAGTCTTCCATGGAAGCGGCCATCAAGGCCTTAAGAGCTTCTCGTTCTCACGAAGGACAAAAACTTGTTGATAAACTCCTAGAGCATCTGAGTATTTATGAGAAGTCTCTCGGAGAAGTGGAAAAGCTCAAAGGTCTTTATCCTGAAATCATGAAGGATAAATTAACCAGTAAGCTCAATGAAAAACTTAAAGACATCAAAATCGATGAATCCCGTTTCCTTCAGGAAGTGGTCTATTATCTGGAAAAACTGGAAATAGATGAGGAAATTAATCGGGCAAAGATCCATCTGGTGAAGCTGAAATCGGTTCTTCAGTCATCAGGTGAAATTGGCCGGCAAATTGATTTCCTACTGCAGGAGCTAGGTCGAGAGACAAATACCATGGGATCAAAATCTGCCCATTCAGAAATTTCCTCCCATGTGGTGGAGATGAAAGTACAATTAGAAAAGATACGCGAACAAGCGCTTAATTTGGAATAAACGATGTCAGGCAACATGATCGTTATATGTGCTCCGTCCGGTACGGGCAAATCAACATTATTAAATCGGTTGAAGACTGATATCCCTGATCTTGTCTGGTCTGTCTCATGTACAACTAGACCGATCCGAAATGGCGAGACTCACGGGAAAGATTATTACTTCATAAAACCCCAGACTTTCGAGCAGCAAATCGCTGACAACGAGTTCATCGAGTGGGCCCGCGTTCATTCGAACTATTATGGAACTTCTAAACGCTTTGTTAAAGAAGGTCTTGAGAAAGGGTGGAAGATGCTCTTTGATCTTGATGTTCAAGGTGCTGATGCCATGAAAGAAATCTATGGTGACGGTGCTCAGGTGATCTTCATTGAACCACCAT
>JAEYUK010000345.1 GCA_023432655.1 Pseudomonadota bacterium
AAAAAACAACCCGGCCGCAATGGGGATCCAGAGTTTTAAACCCAGATTCTTTTCCATTATTAATTTACTTAGAGTATCACTGACTAAAGAGAGTCCAACAAAAGCGACCGCCAGAGTAAAAGGCAGGGAGTAAAGCATGAAACCCTGTCCGGAAATTCCCAAGAGAAGTGACAGAAACATTCCGGCACCAATTGTCAGGAGCCTCCATCTTTCAAAAAGGTTTAACCCGCTTAAATCCTCCAGTAAATGACGGCTGGCCCGAATGGGGAGAACCCAAGTCAGCATGGAGAGAGCTACAAATTGTGGTAAAAATCTTACAAGGATAAAAGACAGTGTTATATTCATCAGAAGGGCCACGGCCAGTTCCAGGGAGTGACCCATAAACTTAATCTGATGTTTTAGATTGAAGAGGTAAATTCCTCCGATCGTTATGAGTGAAACAGCGACTGAGATTCCAAAAATTAGTTCCAGATAACTCTTCATAGAATTATTTTAGAGTCGAAAAATCTTACAGTGAGTTGAATTAATTCTTAAGAGCGACAGAGGTATTTAATATACATTTCTTACATTTACTGATATCAAAGTTTTACGCTTATTGCCGAACTTTTTAAGGACACTATTCATGAGTTTGAAGCCTCGTTGTACTTTCGCCATTATATCCCACCCGGATGCCGGTAAAACCACTATGACTGAAAAACTCCTATGGTTTGGGGGTGTGGTCAGGGAAGCCGGAATGGTTAAGTCAAAGACTGGGGAATACGCCAAATCCGACTGGATGGAATTGGAAAAGCAGCGTGGTATTTCTATTACCTCCTCTGTCATGAGCTTTGAATACAACGACCGTGCCCTTCACCTTCTGGATACTCCGGGACACAAGGATTTCTCTGAAGATACTTACCGTACCCTCACAGCGGTAGAGTCCGTGCTCATGATGATTGACTCCGCCAAAGGTGTGGAAACTCAGACCATCAAGCTCATGGAAGTATGCCGCATGCGGGATACTCCAATTGTCACTTTCATGAATAAGTTTGATCGTGAAGCAATGGACCCCTTTGAACTTTTAGATAACATCGAGTCCATCCTTAAAATTCAATGCGTGCCAATGACCTGGCCTGTAGGGAATGGTGTGGATTTTAAAGGGGTCTATGACTTTAAAACGAAAAAAATTCTAAGCTTCAAAGACTCAAAAGACCCTTTCTCACCAAGCTATCTGGATGCCTCAGACTTAGATGCCCCGGGCTTAAAAGGGGCCATCGGTGAAGCTTTAGTAAGTAAGCTTAAAGAAGAACTTGAAATGGTCGAGACTCTTATTCCCGAGTTTTCTATGGAAGAATATCTGGCAGGAATTCAAACACCAGTATTTTTTGGTTCTGCATTGAAGAACTTCGGTGTGAAAGAAACTCTGGACCTCATTACTCAGATTGCACCAACACCTAAGCCTCGCGAAGCAGTACTTGCACCTTTTGATTCAACTGCACAAACGGTTGTGATTCCTCCTGAAGACCCGGAATTTACCGGTTTTATCTTTAAAATTCAGGCCAACATGGATCCTAAGCATCGGGACCGTATTTCCTTCATGCGAGTCTGCTCGGGAAGATTTGAGCGAAATGATAAGATATACCATGTTCGAACTGGGAAAGAGATCCGCATTGCCACTCCCCTCATTTTTCAGGCCCGTGACCGGGACATCGCTGAAGAGGCAGTAGCAGGAGACATCATTGGTCTTTACGACACTGGTAAATATCAAATCGGCGATACTTTCACGATGGGTAAGAAACAGATTCGCTACACCGGAATCCCTAGTTTCTCTCCTGAACTATTCATGCGAGTAACGGCCAAAGATCCAATGAAGGCCAAGCACCTTGAAAAGGGTCTCACTCAGCTCTCAGAAGAAGGCGCCACCCAGCTCTTCATCCGACGTCAAACCAATGAGAAAATGTTGGGTGCCGTGGGTGTTCTTCAGTTTGAAGTGGTTAAGTACCGACTTGAAGATGAGTACTCTGTACCGGCCATGTATGAGCCAGTCTCATGGGCAGGGGTCAGATGGTTAAAATTTAAAGATAAAAAAGATGAAGAAAGATTTGCGCAGGAATATTCCTCGGTTATCATGGAAGATAAGGAAAAGCGCTTATGCTTTGCGGTCAGGACAGAATGGGATTTAAAACTTGCCATGGAAAAAAATCCTGACGTTAAATTCTTCAAAAACTCGGATTATATAGAATGACGAAAAAGAAAAGTTCAAACAATAGTCTTCTCTACATCCTTCCCCTGCTCCTGCTTGTTGGTTACTTCGGAGGCCAGAGATTAAAAAAACTCCTCCCAGTCGGTTCACCGAACATTGAAGAAGAAGTCTTTCCTATCGTGCGGGAAAACATCAGTGAAGACCTGAAGTTAGTCGTTGAGCCGGATTACGTTGATGTCAAAGACGGCATGATTACGGTTTATTTAAAACAGGACACAAGTTCAAGCGTCTCGCCTGAAGTGACAAAATCCCGAGAGTTCATTAAGACCTACCTTCAATCCAAACTTGAAACCTGGAAAAACTCTTCAGAATATCAGGCCCAGGAAATCCAAGTTAAATTTAATGATGAGTAAGGTGTAGCGGGATTTCAACTACAAAAGTCGTATTGCCTTGAGTTTCATCATAATAAAGTTTTCCGCCATGCTCTTCAATCATAGTACGCGATAAGGGTAGACCGAGACCAGTACCTTCAAGTTCCTTCGTGGTAAAAAAGAGAGTCATGATATGTTTTCTGACTTCGGGAGGAATACCTTTTCCAGAGTCTTTAACTATAATTTGAACCATTTTTTCTGACTGATGAATAATGATCTTAACCCAGGCATCTGTAGTACTCCGGACAGCATCAAAGGAATTATTCAAGAGATTGAGGATGATTTGTGAGATCTGAACAGGACGGCATGAAACCATCACATCAGCTTCTCCCTGAACCTCCAGATCTATATTCCCTAGTCGAAAACGATCACGGCAATAACTTAATGTCTCATCAATGATAGACTTGAGATTTACTAATTTAAAAGTTTCTTCCTTTTCGATCCTGGAAAACTTTTTTAATGATTTGATAATTTCTGTTACACGTTTGGTGGTATTCTCCACCTGATCAAGTCCCTTTAAAACGGCCTCAAGAGAAAGGTCTTTCTTGTTCATTTGCATTTTAAGAAACTCAATGCGGTTAATGATAACACCAAGAGGATTATTGATTTCATGGGCGATACCGGCCGTCATTTCTCCTAAGGTAGAAAGCTTGGACTGATTTTTTAAAATCTCTTCTAATTCTTTTTGACGCCTGACCTTAAGGTTATAAATGACCACTGCTGGAAGAATAATGGCCATCAAAATATTCGTAAATAAACTCACGCTTGAGGCCAGGATTGAATAATGAATATGGTGCCGCAAGAAAGGGTAATCCAGATTGTGAAGGGCGATGATAAAGATATTCACCAGCAAGATATAATGAATGATCGTTATTTCCATTTTCTGCCCCCCACGCTGGGAGGAAATAAGCATATCTGAAATGATGATGAAAACTGAAATGGATACCGGAAGGGTATATAAAATAAACTTAAAACCTAAGAAATAACCGACAAACAAAAAAACATAACTGGCATAAAGAACTTTTAAGTACCACCGCTTACTTAAAGGAAACCCCATGGCCGATTCTAAAATTCTCCGTAACGTCCGTATGCGCCAAGGCCAAATGAGAAGCGACAGCCCTATGATAAAGGGTGTGTATCTCGCCGTAAGAATAGAAATACCCATATGGCAGAAGGCTGCCCACCAATACTCGAAAGCGATCCACTGACTTTTATCTTTTCCATTATAATAAAGTAGACCACTAATGAGGATCATTAGTGCGATAGTCATTAAAGAGACGTAAGACAACAGAACTGAGTCTTGCATTGATCTTCTTTAAAAAAAAAGACCAGGATTGAACCTGGCCTTTATTGCTAATAAATTTATCTTAGCCTATTTTATGGCTTATACCAACATAGAGGGCGAAGTCCTACCTCATGCCCAGTTGAGCCATGGCAAGTTCCTTTAACCGCGTCTTTTTGTGAGACTTCTTCGTTGAAAGATTTTTCACACAGAGCTCCCTGAAAATAGGTATCTAGACGACACTGATGCGCAGGGTGAGAATCATCTGTTTTCCTTACAACATTTTGATCAGGTGTCTCGAATTGAGCACGGGGCTGCTCTCTCATGTCAGCAAAGAGACCGGCAACTGAAACACCTGCCATCCCACCGCGAATACAAATGTCTCGATCTACTTTATTAGACCATGCTTTATTACAGGCAGTAATTAGCGTTCCAGGGGCATTCAATTGTCTGACGATAGTTGAGTTATCGTCGTTTAAGAAGGCCTTACGAAGACATTTTAATGTCGCAAAGTAATCCGCTTGACCTTCATTAGATGCCCAGCGATTAAAAAGATTTCTAACTTTTGGTGCTCCGCCTAAGTGGTGCCCAAGTTCATGACAAAGGACGAGTGCAAAAC
>JAEYUK010000056.1 GCA_023432655.1 Pseudomonadota bacterium
GTGGTGGTGGTTGCTACTTCTGATACCTCGGCACTTATTCGTATGAAAGCGGCCTACACGGCAACTACTATTGCCGAATATTTCCGCGATCAGGGTCAGGATATTTTACTTATGATGGATTCGATCACTCGATTTGCCATGGCCAATCGAGAGATTGCACTTTCTACCGGCGAGCCTCCGGGACAGAAAGGTTATACTCCGAGTGTTTTTGCTAAACTTCCAAAACTTATGGAACGGGCGGGAACCAAAAAAGGCGCCGGATCGATTACCGGTATTTATACAGTTCTGGTTGAAGGTGGAGATATGGATGAGCCCATTGCCGATGCGGTGAGAGGGATTTCCGACGGACACATTGTCTTATCCAGACAACTTGCCGCCCGTAACCATTTCCCTGCGATTGATGTTTTGGCCTCCATTTCCCGAGTCATGACCAAAGTTGCGACTAAGGAACATAAGATTGTGGCCTCTCACTTACGTGACCTTCTGGCCGCTTATAAAGAATCAGAGGACTTGATTACTGTCGGTGCCTATGCCCGAGGTTCGAACCCGAAGGTCGATAAGGCCATTATGATTTATGATGATCTGATTGGTTTACTCCGTCAGCAGATGGATGAGGCCTATACAATTAATGAACTATTCGACCGGATGCTGGAAATCGCCCGTAAGGCCGAAGGTATGTCTGATTCAAATGCTAGATAATCATGAAAAAATACGCTTTCCGGTTAGAACCGGTATTGAAAGTCAGAAAGCTTAAAGAAGAAAACTGCAGAATGGAGTTGGGGCAGCTTATTATCCAGCTCAATCGCATTGAAGATCAGCTTAAGCGCGATGAGGATGAGATTTCTAGCTACTACAAAATCCAGGAAGGCTCATTAACCCAAGGGGTACGTGCCTCTCAATTGCAGGCCTTCCCGATGTTAATTGCTGGTAAAGAAAGAAACATCGAACTTCTAATTCGTGATAAGAAAAATCAGGAAAGACTGATTGAAGAGAAAAAGCAAGAGCTTGCCCAGTTAAAGGGTGACCTGAAGGTCATGGAAAATCTCAAGCAAAAAGATTTCGAGGAATACCGAAAGGCGTATAATAAAGAAATTGATCAGAAAGTTGAAGAGCAAACCCAGAACTGGTTGCAGCATAAGGATCGCAAATGAAACAATTATTTATTCTCATCACCGTTTTAGCTACAACCTCTGCTCTGGCCTCAAAAACCTACACAGAAGAAGAATTCGTTAAGAAAGTTAACGAAGAAGTGAAACTTAAAGTTAATGATATCAAGAATAAGTCTGTTTCTGAATTAACCAAAGAACTCCTGGATAAAGAAGAGAAGTTGAAAATCCAGGAAATCAATCTGCAAAAGCGAATGGACTCTCTCAAAGTAACTGAGGACGACATTGCCAAAAGATACGCTGATCTTGCTCAACGCCAGAAAAGTTTCATCGGCTGTGTCGAAAAGAATGAAGACGACAGCAAGGCCCGCATCGGTCAGCTGGTTGAGATGGTTTCCAATATGAAGCCTCAAAAAGCCGCAGAAGTCCTTTCGGTTCAGGATTCAGAAATCGCCGTTAAAATTCTTCAGATGATAGATGCCAAGAAAGCTTCCAAGATTTTTAACTTTATGGATAAAGACGTTTCGGCGAAGTTACAGAAGCAGTATCTTCTTATGAAGAAGTAGTTCTTAAAAGCCAGCATCTTCCCATCTCCAGTTCTCCTGAAAACTTTTCTTTGGTTTTCCCAGTGTGCTTAAATTCATTATTAAGCACATAGGTAATTGCATTCCTAGTCTCTTGAGGATTTCTCAAAACGTGTAAGTGATAACGCTCGATTTGTAGCGATCCTTTATCAATCCTTTTAACGATAGTATTAGTTATAGAGCGCATTCCGGTAATCAAGGTCCGATTATTCATCGTTTCGGCAATAATGTGGATATGGTTTGACTGCAATGTGAAGTGGGTGACGTGAAAGTCGTGTTTAATGGCGTTCTGAAAAGCTATATGAAGAATGTCGAGAACCCGATTGGTTTGTATATAGGCCCGATATTTGAAGTTAATATGAACTGGTGAATGAGAGTTAACGCGCTCTCTTGAACAATGCGATACGCCTTTGCTGTGAATCCTTTTTCTTCCAGAGTTAGGCCTTCGACCACCATGTTTGCCTTGGTATAAATTCAAATAAAGTTGTTTTTTCATTCAGGTTCTATCGCAAAGATGAGTCGGCCAATGAATAATTTTGGGTATGATATTCGGGAATTTTTCGTTCTTGAAAAAGGCAGAGGTTGGTTCTTGAAAAAGGCAGAGGTTCGTTTTTGAAAAGGGCAGAGGTTGGTTCTTGATAAAGGCAGAGGTTCGTTTTTGAAAAAGGCAGAGGTCCCTCAAACTGAGACCTCTCCCTCAAGTGTTTATTCTTCAATCGGAGAACTACAATTAACTTTGAACTTCTCCCAATTACCGACAATAGTAGCATCACTATGAATCACATCAGTGACCCTTCCCCCTCCACCAACAGCAGTCAGGTAGTGTCCCGAAATAGTTTGGATGGAATACCAATTAAATCCTAGTGAATTGAATTTGAATTTTTCCCAATCTCTTAACCACGTGGCGTCTGAGTGGATGACATCCGACGTGCGACCGCCGCCGCCCACTGCGGTGAGATAGTTTCCGCGATATGTTCTTATGCCATATCGAACGATTCCGGTTGTTCTTCCTTCTTCAGTGTCTTCCAGAACGAAGCGCTCCCAGTTTCTCGGCACGCGTGCGTCTGTATGAAGAACATCTGTCAATCGGGCACCGCCTCCGACGGCCGTCAGATAGCGACCATTATAGGTTTGAATCGTACATCTAAATTCCGGCGCTCTCGCTTGGACGAATCCACTAAAGAGGACCATAGTGAGAGAGGTAAACATCAGCCACGTTTTCATAAATTCTCCTTTGAGTTACTTGGAAGTAGGCGCCAGGATTGTATAAAAAGGCACTGAACTCTTCAGCCTTAAGCGCAGTGGC
>JAEYUK010000097.1 GCA_023432655.1 Pseudomonadota bacterium
TTCCTGATGAGGGTGATTAAACTCATGGGAAAATGAAGTATGAGTAAAAGCTTCGGCCAATTCCTTGGTGGGAATCGCTAAAGCATATGTCTTCATGAACGAATCAAAATCCGGATGGGTGATAAGCCTTGATACCTCTTCGGTATTCTTGGTTTCAAAAACCAGCGAGAGTTGTTGATGTAAGCGAGGTTGTGACATTGATCACCTTAAGGTCGTCTATCTGAAGTCCCTCGAAGAGCTTCAGCAAAATTAAAATTTTACAATGAAAAGAGTTCTAATGGTTTTGCACCTCTTTCGCAACGAACTTGAGAGAGTATGCAAAATTTTACCACTATGCAATGCGAAATTTGTTTAATTTCTAGATCTTAATACGAGCATTGGCCTTACGAAGACGCTCGGCCAAAGTCAAAACCAGAGTTTCAAGCCATTTAGGCTGTGTGTGATAAATGGTATCGATGGCCTCTTGGGGAATCTCAATCAGATCACAATCAGTTACGGCCCGAACAGTGGCACTACGGGCCTCTTGATCCAAAAAAGAGAGTTCTCCTACTAATTCACCACTATATATATGGCCTAGAACCACTTCTTCATTTCCGCGTTTTTTAGTTACGATCAATTGACCACTTTGAACCCAGTACATGCTATTTGAATGATCCCCTTCCTGAAGAAGGATTTGGTTCGGATTAAGCATAACTTTATTGGCCATTAGTGATCTCCAACCGCTGTTAAATATTCAGAATAAGTGCCTGGGTAAAATGTTACGCCTCCCTTATCCACTTCTGCAACTTGAGTTGTAAGCTGTTTTAAAAAGTGACGGTCGTGGGAAACGATAAGGATTGTGCCTTCAAAATTTTTCAAGGCCTCAACCAGAACTTCCCGGGATCTGATGTCTAAATGGTTGGTCGGCTCATCCAGGATCAAAAGGTTACATGGATTGGTCAGAATAGTGGCCAGAATCAACCGAGATTTTTCGCCTCCTGAGAGGACTGAAACTTTTTTCTCAACATCATCCCCACGAAAGAGGAAGGCCGCCAGAAGGTTTCTCATATAACCATCAGACTTATCCTTAACTCGATCCCGTACCTCTTCAAAGACTGTTTTGTTAGGATTTAAAACATCCATCGAGTACTGAGAAAAGTAGCCAATATTAACATTGGAACCAATAACTGCCTGTCCCTCGCTGGGCTCTGTTAAACCGCTGATGACTTTTAAAAGAGTTGATTTACCGGCCCCATTCACCCCTACTACCGCTAAACGTTCCAGGCGTTTAATCACACCACTGACCCCAGAGAAGACTTTCTTCTCCTTGCCTTCGGCATTCACCCACGATTTAGCAAGATTCTCCATCTTCACCACATCATTCCCAGAACGAGGGGGTTTAGGAAACTCAAAGTTAATCGCCTCATCTTCAGGCATAACTTCAATCCGTTCAATTTTATCGAGTTTTTTTACACGTGACTGAACCTGGGCCGCATGGGAGGCACGGGCCGCAAATTTGGCGATAAATTCTTCTTCTTTTTTTAACATCGCTTCCTGGCGTTCAGAACTAGCGATCAACTGATCTCTTCTGATTTGTCTTTCTTTTTCGTAGTAATCATAGTTGCCGGAATAAACGGTGATCGTTTTGTGATTCACCTCCACGATTTTCTTCACAAGACCGTTCATGAAGTCACGATCGTGACTTGTCATAAAAACCGCACCTTTAAAATTCTTGAGCCAATTTTCAAGCCACACAATGGATTCCAAATCGAGATAGTTGGTAGGCTCATCCATCAAAATAAATTCCGGACGCTGGGCCAGAACCTTAGCTAGAGCAATACGCATCTTCCATCCACCGGAGAAAGTTTCAACCGGACGTTGGTGCTCCTCAGGGGGAATCCCCAGCCCTGTCAGAACTTCTGCTGCCTGATACTCAATATCGTAGCCACCAAGTTTTTCAAATTCAGTTTGGTAGTCACCCAATTTTTCGAGCATTTCATCTGAATATTCGCCCTCTTCCAGGGCCTTTTCAATTTTAGCGATCTCGGTTTTTAGAAAACCTAGACGGACATTACCGTGAATCACTTCTTCCAGAGCACTGCGGCCTTTAAGTTCTCCGACGTTCTGAGAAAAGTAACAAAGACGTAAACTCTTAGGATAATCAACAGAACCAGAGTCAGGTCTTTCTTCCCCGACCAGAAGACGAAACAAGGAAGTTTTACCTGCGCCATTTGGCCCAACGAGACCCACTTTTTCACCTGGACCGATAAAGAAAGAGCCTCCTTGATAAAGGAGTTGCCCACCATAAGACTTGGTTAAATTTGAAACTGTGATCATTCATCCTCCGAGAAGCTCACAAGATAGCGGAAATGCTATACATATCCAAGCATTTTTCGTAATATACGAACCCATAATGGAGGCATATGGACTGGAATTTAATTGATAAACAGTATGAATTTCTACGTCTCTTGGAGAAGCAAGGGAAAAGCTATAACACTGTTAAAAACTATAAGGCCGATCTTCAGTGCTTTAATAATTTTCTGATCACCAAACAAGAGCATTTAAAAATTCGCTCGTTTACCAGCGTTCAGGTCCAGGAGTATGCCCACTACCTTGATCAGAAATATAGCTCCTCAAACTCTGTCCGAAGAAGAGTTCAGGCCTTAAGACTTTTTTTTGATTACCTCTTGGGACAGAATTTGTTTCCGGAAAATCCCCTAAAAAAAATGGCGGTCTCTCCTAAGGTGCTGGACAACCCCGGTCCAACTCCCTTTCCTGAAGTTCTTAAAACCTACCGACTTTTAAAAGAGCGTGAGAAGAGTCACGAGGGACTCACTCAATTAGTCCACTCAAGAAATATTATTATTTTTCATCTGATTTATGGAGCGGCCCTTAAAGTTTCTGATCTTGCTGAACTCAGTTTTGGAAGTATTTTAAAGGATAAGTCGAATTATCGGGTGATGGTGGAGCATCCAAAAAGAGACCCGTATTCAATTCCACTACCCGCTTCTTTTAATCACGATTTTCAGTCTTATCAGAATTTAAGAACGACTTATCTGAAAACTCAGGGCATAGAAATTGAAGAACTCCTCTTCAATGCTAACCCTTATAAAATTCTCTCCGGAGGACTTTCTCCCCGTGGGACAGAGCTTTTTTTCGAAGAACTACGCCGCCAGCTAAAAACCGAAATCACGGCGAAATCTCTTCGCCAGTCTTGTGTTTTCAAGTGGCTTAATATGAATATCAATCATTCCACCATTAAAGAATGGTTAGGAGTGACCCCCAACTACTCACTGGAACTTTACCTGGAAGAAATGAAGAAAGATCCTTCAGCTCTGGTTTTTCAGGATATCGAGGAAGATGATCATGACTGAGCAAGATCTCATCCGAAAAACTTTCACCCTCGCCCAAAAAGGAATGGGAAACACCTGGCCAAATCCCTTAGTGGGAGCGGTAATCGTTAAAGATGGAAAGATCATTGGTGAAGGATACCATCGGGCCCAAGGTCAAGATCATGCGGAAGCTGATGCCCTAAAAAACTGTAAAGAGTCAGCGGCCGGCGCCACGATTTATGTGAATCTTGAGCCCTG
>JAEYUK010000150.1 GCA_023432655.1 Pseudomonadota bacterium
AGCTGGTATTCCACCATTATGCCCTTTCCCTTAAAAAAAGCGACTC
This sequence comes from Pseudomonadota bacterium, assembly GCA_023432655.1. Lineage (GTDB taxonomy): Bacteria > Bdellovibrionota > Bacteriovoracia > Bacteriovoracales > Bacteriovoracaceae > Peredibacter. The sequence continues at coordinate 47 of JAEYUK010000150.1, forward strand.
GATTTATATCTCCAACAAAAACTTTGGAATTTTTGGCCGCAGGAAAACCAGTCGTATCAACCAGTATCGCCGATGTTATTCATCCTTATGCCCAGCGCGGACTTGTCAGAATTGCTGATCGTCCGGAAGATTTTCTGGATGAAATTGAAATGGCAATGGAAGAGAGAAAGTACCCCGAATGGTTAGACAGGGTTGACCATTATCTAAAGGATTATTCCTGGGATAAAACTTTTAATAAAATGGCAGAGATTGAAATCAAGGAACATGAAATTTCTTATTTTAACCAGGAATTAAGTATTCAGCACTAAACCTCAGGAATAAGACCTATGAAAGCACATATCGGTATTGCAGGAGCAGGCCTTGCGGGGGCCATTATTGCCAGAGAGTTGGCCGAAACGGGTAAGTACCGGATCTCCGTTTTCGAAGAAAGAAATCATGTCGCCGGTAATTGTCATACATCACGGGATGAACAAACGGGAGTGATGGTTCATCATTAATCCCCACATATTTTTTATACCGACAATGAAGAGATCTGGGACTACATAAACTCCTGGGGAAAATTTGAACCTTTTCAAAATAAGATCAAGGCCAATACGGCCAAAGGGATCTTCCCTCTGCCCATCAATCTCATGACGCTAAATCATTTCTATAATAAAAAAATGAATCCTGCCGAAGCCAGAGACTTCTTAGGTTCTATAGGAAATCCCGAGATAAAAGATCCAAAAAACTTTGAAGAAATGGCCTTAAAAACTTTTGGATCCGATTTCTATTATAATTTTATCTATGGTTATACTAAAAAATTATGGGGTGTGCATCCTTCACTCCTTCCCCACTCTCTTTTAAAGCGAATTCCTATTCGTTTTAATTACGAAGACAGTTACTATAGTGAAAAATATCAAGGGATACCTGTTAGTGGATACACGGAGATCGTAAAAAGGATTCTTGATCATACGGACATAGAGCTTCGTCAAAACACAAAACTGGATTCGAGTAAGAAAAATGATTTTGACTATCTTTTTTGGAGCGCTCCTCTAGATAGTTATTTCGGTCATCAGCATGGAAGATTAAACTATCGAACCTTAATGTTCGAAAGATTCATTGACCATGGAGATTACCAGGGAAACCCCATCATTAATTACTGCGAAGAAGAAATCCCTTATCTCAGAATTTCAGAGCATAAGCACTTCACTCCTTATGAATCCCATGAAAAAACCATCTTCTTTAAAGAGTATGCCAAGTGGTGTGGTGAACAGGATATTCCGTTTTATCCTGTCCGATTAAATCAAGATTTAGAAAGACTCAAAAAGTATGTAGAACTCTCCCAGGGGGAAATCAAAACCACCTTTTTAGGTCGTCTGGGCACTTACCGTTATCTCGACATGAGTTCCGTTGTTACCGAGTCTTTGAGGCTCGCACGCCTTTGTAAGGAGCGCCCTCAAAACGAATGGCCCAGGTTTAGTGCCTCTCCCCTATAACGCAAAGGTCCGTACTTTCTTAGTGGTGGTCAAATTCCCTTAGTACTCCTAAAATTTATTCCATCCAATCTATTTAAGGAGTGGCGATGGGACTCATTCTCAAACAAATTTTTGCATTCATACGATTACTTAATTCCGATACAGGAAATATTTCCCTGGCGATGGGAATGACCTGCGGATTCATCCTGGGTATGACACCAGTACTGTCTCTTCATAGCTTATTAATCTTTTTGATTCTCTTCTTCTTTAGAATTCAGATTGGTGCGGCGTTGGTGATGGCCTTCTTCTTCAAGTTCATCGCTTTCTTGCTTGATCCCGTTTTTCACTCTGTAGGCTCCCAAGTCTTGGAAATGGAATCACTTCAGTCACTATTCACAACCCTTTATAATATGCCGATTGTTCCTTTCACTCGCTTTAACAACTCCATTGTGATGGGATCGGGAGTTGTCACTTTCATCCTCTCGCCATTTGTTTTCATGGCAAGTCAATACTTCATCATTAGATATCGAGAAACAGTCGTTGCACGTTTTAAAGACACTAAGTTCTGGAAGGCGGTTCAGGCAACCAAGTTCTATCAGTGGTACTATAAATATGAACAATATAGCTGGAAATAAGTGGAGCCTTCTATGAGTGAAAAAAACGAAAAAGCGAAAACAGAAGTTCCAAAGAAGAAAGGTCCCATCCGGTTTGAAGCTATCATCCCGGTCACCGTTATTTCTCTTCTCACTTTCGTATACTTTACCTATTACTTTGATCATCACATGAAAAAGCTCATTGAGTATGTGGGAACCCAGGCCAACGGCGCAGAAGTCAATGTAGATGCAGTCAGAACAAGTTTTATTCGAGGTTCTTTTGATCTTGATCGACTGCAAGTCACAGACCCCAAACGCCCTACCCATAATTCCCTAGAGATCGGAAATATGCATTTTCAATACCTATGGGACGCACTTTTAAGAATGAAGTTTGTAGTGGATGATGCCAGTATAAATAATATTCAACTCCTAAAGCCCAGAACTACACCAGGAAAAGTTTTACCGCCTGAGCCGGCAAAGCCAAGTAAAATTGATGAAATTCAACTCGAAGTCCTATCGCAAGTTAAGAATAAGTATGGGGC
>JAEYUK010000169.1 GCA_023432655.1 Pseudomonadota bacterium
CCCTGAATACAATCATGGTATTTCAGGAGCTTTAAAAAATGCTCTCGATTTTCTTTATAAAGAATGGAACAACAAAGTCGCGGGCCTTGTATCCTACGGTAGTGCTGGCGGAGCTCGTGCGGCAGAACAGATGAGACTCGTATTGGCCGAACTTCAAATGGCCACAGTCCGTGGACAAGTTATGTTCTCCCTTCGAACTGACTTTGAAAACTACCAGGATTTTAAACCGGCCCCTCACCATGAGAAAGAGCTCACAACTCTTATTGACCAAGTCATCTCTTGGGGGAATGCCTTTACAACTCTCCATAAGGAAAGTGAAAGGCCAATGAGCGTAAAAACGGAGCCGAGTGATGATATCCGGGTGCAATAACTTCTAGGCGGCAACCTTTAAATGATGTTCAATTAAACCCTCTAACATGGAAGCGGGATTAAGCCATAAACTTAGTCCCGACTCTCGTTTGATGATTCCATGTAAGTATTTACCAGAGTTATCAGAATCCGGCACCGGAGAGATAATTGAGGAGGAGACGTTGATAACATTTCGAATAGAGTCAATCACCATACCGACTAATTTTCCATCAAATGAGAAAATCACAATACCATTTTCAAAAGTATCTTCATTCGGTTTAATTCCAAACTTTTTTCTAACGTCAATTAACGTGAGGACTGTTCCCCGTAAATCAACGAGTCCTAAAATATGAGAAGGTGCACCTGCCACAGGGGTGATTTTAGTCATGGGAATAACTTCTTTCACCTGACTTAACTCCAGAGCATACAGATCGTTCCCGAGTGTAATTTCTAAAAATTTACGCGTTTGTTGGTGAGATTGATCATTGTTTTTGAACATATCCATAAGTGTTTAACCCCTCATAAATACTTTATCGGAATAAATTTTAAGGAAGTTAAGTTATTTCTCTTAAGGAATCTTGAGCTGACTAAATATTTTTAATTGACCAAGACGCTCGATGTGAAAAAGAATATAAAACATGGATAATATAGGCCAAAACCCCACAACCAAAAATGATAAAACTCATCGGTTTAATAGTCCCATTGTGAAAGTGGCTGACCATCGAAGAAACCAGGGCCGCAATCACGAACTGGATTGTTCCCATCAAGGCCGAAGCACTTCCAGCGAATTTTTTTTGATTGGAAAGGGCACTAGCGGCGGCATTGGGAGCAACCATGCCCATATTTAAAATGAAGAGAAACAGACCGATGCACATCCCCCAGAGCGGCCCATTATAAAAACCGATGAAAAAAAGTAGTAACCCTGCTAGCGCCACGAAAGGGTAAACTTTTTTAAGAATAAACTCTGGATTTTTATTACGAAGCAGTCTGCCGTTAACTTGAGAGAAAGCGATTAATCCAAATGCATTAACTCCAAAAACCCATGAGTATTGGGTAGGAGTAAGACCATAGTGAGTAATAAAAACAAAGGGTGATCCAGTGATGTAAGCAAACATTCCGCCATAAACGAGGCTCATTGATAATGTGTGCCCGATAAAAACTCTATCACAAAGAATTTCGCGGAAGTTTCTCAAAACGTTCGTTTTACCGGAGCTACTTTCAAAATCATGAGTTTCTTTTAAGAAAAAGTGAACTGCCACTAAAGTCACAAGACTGATGCCGGCCAGTACCCAGAAAATGGAGCGCCAGCCAAAAGCGTCCGTCAGAATTCCACCGACAATTGGTGCAAGAATGGGAGCGAGCCCCATGATCAGCATCAGAAGAGAAAAGACTCTTGCAGCTTCATGTGGTTGATAAAGATCTCTGACAATGGCACGGCCAATAACAAGACCTGCACAGGATCCCAGAGCTTGCATGAATCGAAAAAGAATCAAACTATCAACATCTGCGGCTACAGCACAGAGGATAGACGAAAGCATGTAAAGGATAAGTCCAAAATAGAGCGGTTTTTTTCTGCCAAAACGGTCAGTCAGTGGCCCATAAAAAACTTGTCCAAAGGAGAGGCCAATGAGAAACGAAGCCAGAGATAACTGAACAGAAGAAAGTTCAACTGAAAACTGTCTGGCTATTTCCGGCAATGCCGGTAAATACATATCGATTGAAAGAGGGCCAAAAGCGGTTAAAAGGGCAAGAACAAATATAATGATATTCATGACCCCCTTTATACGCCCTATTCAGGTGGTTGCAAAATCTTATTACTCACTAACTGACATACTATGAAAAGGGTAAGGGCCAGCAGAAGACTTGAGAAAATAAAGTCAGCTCCTTCCAACGCCAATTCAAGATTAGATGTTATTAATCCGTAAGTCACAAGACCGTATGAGATCAGACCAAACACTAAAAATTTGAAGGACTCCTTAATATGATTCATAGAATACCTCTCCTGGAGTGTATTCTATGAAATTTTGGAGTTAGATAACAGATACAGATTTTTATATTTCGACCAGAACAGTTTCACTCCCCGGAAAGAAGAGAAAGATTTTCGGCCGTGAGAGTAAGCCGTCCGGCCTTCATGATATCATCAAGTTGGGCAAGAGTTGTAGCACTGGCAATGGGAGCGACAACCCCTGGTCGAGTCATAAGCCAGGCAAGAGAAACTTGAGCAGGGGTGGCCTCGTGTTCTCGAGAAACAATATCCAGCTTTCTTAAAATCTCCATCCCTTTGGGATCGAGATAAGATTTTACTCCGCCTCCCCTCTGACTTTGATTAAGATCATCAAGACTTCGGTACTTGCCAGTAAGAAACCCGCTCGCTAGAGAATAATAGCTTATAACGCCAATATTATGACTCACACAAAATTCAGCAAATTCATTTTCATACTCTTCCCGATCATAAAGATTATAACGAGGCTGCAGAGTCACATAATGAGGGAGAGAATATTTTTTTGAGACATCAATCGATTCCTGCATTCTCTCTTTGGAATAATTAGATGCTCCAATGTAGCGAACCTTGCCGGCCTTTATAAGATCGCTATAGGCACTAAGAGTTTCTTCCAATGGTGTTTCAGGGTCATCTTGATGAGATTGATAAAGGTCAATGTAATCCGTCTGAAGTCTTCGCAAAGAATTCTCAACTGCTTCCAATATATATTTCTTCCTAAGTCCTTTCTTTCCTGGTCCCATTTCGAGGCCGACTTTAGTGGCGAGAACGACCTTTTGCCGGTTTCCACTTTTCTTTAACCATTTACCGATAATCGTTTCCGATTCGCCGCCCTTATTCCCTGACACCCAGTTAGAATACATATCGGCGGTATCAATGAGATTAAAACCTGTTGCAACAAAACGATCCAGCAGCTTAAACCCTTCTTCTTCAGTCACAGTCCATCCGAAAACATTTCCTCCAAAGGCCAGAGGGGCAACCTCTATATCAGAAGAACCTAGTTTTCTGAGTTTCATAATATCTCCCTAAGTAGTGTGTATGATTTTCGACGTTGTTCCTGATCGTAAATCATCGACAGAATCATAAAATGATCGATTCCACTTTTTATATACGGTGCTAGAAGTTTTTTTATCGTTTCAGGAGAGCCAATAAATTTTGGAAAGGTTGCTCGTACCTGGGCCCGCTCGATGGGCGTTAGCGGGTTCGCTTCAGTTTCTTTGGGATCAGGTAAAAATCCACGAGGCCCACCTTGAATAAATCTTAGATAAGACAGATCAGACGATTGAGCGAGTTTTTCAGCTTCCTGATCCGTTTCAGCACAAATAATATGACAACCCATCATGCAAAGAGGCCTAGATAAATAATCTGAAGCTCTAAAGTTTCTTTTATAGAGATTCAATACTTCGATAGCAGGAAAGCCTGAAAAGTGCTGGGCAAAGGAATAAGGTAGACCTCGCTGGGCCGCAAGCTGTGCCCCAAAATCACTACTACCAAGCATCCAAATCTCAGGTCGTGAAACTCTGGTAGGCACGGCCTTTAGAGGTAGCTCATCAGCAAAATACTTTTCTAATAGCTCAAGCTCTTGCGGAAAATTCTCGGCCGCATGAGGATTATGCCCTCTTAATGCAACAGTGGCTCTGGAGCCAGAACCAGGTGCCCTACCCAGACCTAAGTCTATCCTACCAGGATAGAGGGCCTCTAAAGTTCTGAAAACTTCGGCGATATGAAAAGTGGCGTGATTCGGGAGCATTATGCCACCAGAACCAATCCGCATTTTTTTTGTGAGTCCGGCAATATGAGGTATAAGAACTTCCGGAGAGGAACTTCCAATGCCCTCCATATCATGATGTTCGGCCACCCAAAAACGCTCATAATTTAAACTCTCTACATGACGAGCGAGATCTCCAACATGAGCAAGACTTTCACTTGGAGTTTCTCCTGACAAAATTGGACACAAATCTAAAACGGAGAGATGAATTTGAGACATGTTAAACTCCTTATCTTGGTAGCAAAACGCACCTACTATCCAGAGATAAAAGGTTATTAATTCCGACTTTCCCTAAATTTCGCTGTAATGCTAGAATGAAATGAGGTGTTCACCAGAGATCACCTATTCAGAAGGGCGAAGTTCATGAAGAAGGACTCTTTCATAGACATTGCGAATCTCATCCTGGGCATTTTGGCGATATTTTGGTTTGGAGTGGTTATGATTCCTAAAATGGAAATCATCCCCACTCCATGGAATTTTTAAAACTTAGTGTCCTGAGTTCCGCATTCAAGCATTTCCATTGCGTAAACATTCTTTACGCCTTTGTTAACGTCTGTATTTTGGATCCAGGATTTTTTAACCATCGGACACGAAAAAATATTGAAGTTACTTCCCACATCATAAGTTTGTACCAACTTGATAAGGGGATTCACAAAAGATTCATACGAAGCAAGATTAGCATCATGCTTTTCTGAGGCTTTGATAGAATCAAGTTTCTTGACCTGATTCTTTACTTCTTTCAAAGATGAACCTTGGCTCTTCTTCACCAGGGCGGAAAGCTCCTGAGATTTCTTTTCTATTAAAGAATTATCTTTCTTCAAAAAAGCGTTAAAAAGTTCATCATTCTTATCCAGAATGAGTTTAACTTCGCTCACATCTTTTGCAGGCAGTGCTTTTCTTTTAACACTCATCTTTTCAGTTTCGTGATGAGAATGGTGAGAATGCTGAGCCTGCACACCTAAAGAGCTAAGTAACAAAGTAAAAAGTATAATTTTCAAAACCTACTCCTATTTACAAGATTTTGGAACAGAAGCCACTAATTCAATATTCACATCCGGCCAAGTCACACCTTCATGAAGAACCTCACATGCTTTGGTCAGGCTATCAAGATTAGACTTCATACCAAAATCTAGAACATTAATAGAGCCATTTAAAGTCACAGTGTTTTTAGCTTCATCATATTTCTTAGTCAGAGTAACTTTCTTGGTTGTACCGTTAAGAGTAAAATCAACTTCAACATCTGAAGCATTTACTTTGACAACTTTACCTGTGATAGAAGTTCCCTTGGCCATCTTCTTGAAGAAAAACTGAAAAATTTTGGTGTCACGTCCCTTATCGTTTGTTGAAACAGATGCTGTATCAACATTGAAAGTGGCGTTGGCCAGGAGAGCGTCAACATTATTGGCCTTAGTTGAATTTACAGTAAAACGTGTGAACTGACCGTTTACGCCCACTTTGGCGGGCATTTTGAAGGCCGTCCAACTTAATTTAGAACCTTCAGGCTGGTAACTGACTGAACAAACATCTGTTGCAGCAAATGAAGAAAGTGAAAGCGTGAGTGCGAGAGCTGAAATTAAAACTTTCATTCGAAAACCTCGTGTTAATTAATCAAAAATTGTGATGGCTTAGAGTATCACAATAATCTAGATCAATTAATAGTTTTCTTAGAAAGAAAAGAGGGTCCCGGAGGACCCTCTGAAGGATTAAATTATTTACAGGCCTGGATGATTGCTTGAACAACCAATAATGATTCATAGGAATCATTCTGGAAAATTTGAACAGTCTTATTGTTTTTAGTTACTTTATAAGTACTGTAATCAGCGTCCGTCGGAACAGAAACAGTATTGGCCATAGCAAGATCGATATAATCATTAAGACCTTCAATCGAAACTTTGTGTTCCGTTTTAATCTTAACGTCACGCTCTTTTCCGAAAGTCACAGTTTTTGAAGCGACACCATTTTTGATAATGCATTCTTGATTTGAAAATTTACTATAAAATTCAACTCCAGAGGCCATAGCTGAGACCGAAACCAGAGAAAGAGCTGCCAAAGCGAAAGATTTAAACATAAAGATCTCCTTTAATTATGTTAATCAAACGCTAGAATAACCGACCTCATAAGTAAAGTGCTCCGGTTTCTTAAAAGCGCAGAAATGTGCCAGTTGCCGCACCTTGTTTAAAAGTTACTACCTCGTAACTTTCTTGGTAAGGTCCTTCCATGCCTGGAGAGCCCATAGGCATGCCTGGAACTGAAATTCCATCTACTTTTGAGGGCTTCTCAGTAAGTAATTTGTTAATCGCACTCGCGGGAACATGACCTTCAATGACGTAGCCATCCACCACAGCAGTGTGGCAAGAACTTAGATTACGGGGAACATTAAATTTATCTTTCAGAGGCGTCACATCATCCACCACAACTGCGTTTGCGATAAAGCCGTTTTTCTCAAGATGACTAATCCATTTTTTGCAACAGCCGCAGGTCGGAGAATGATAAACTGTAATCTCCTTCGCCTGTACGCTGGAACTCGTCTTCATTTGATAAAAAGCACCAGCTAAGATAATTCCCAGACCCATAAGAACAAGTTTCATCTTTTTCATAAGGTCATCCTTCATTAAAGAACATGCGGTAAAATAAAGGCGTAAAAGGCCCCTACAACATTTATCCCAAGAGAAATCCAGAAAATGGGTTTGGCCCAACTTTTAGCTTTCTCACAATCTTCTTTTTTATCAATTGGGCAAACTCTCGTGGCGCCGTATCTTTGTCCTACATAAGAGAGTCCCAACATAAAAAAACTTGCTCCGAAAACAATTTCCTTATTCTCGGAAAGCCAGATCAGTTGGGGGAAGTTACCCAGGAAGGATGCCAGCGTGGCGCCAAATCCCATTAACACAAGGGTTGAAGGGATAGCACAACAAATGAGCGTTCCAAAGGATCCAAACAAACCGGCCCAGCTCAGAACAGAATGAACGATTTTATTTTCTTTCAATGCTGGCAACATTATAGCCTGCTCCTGTGATAATTTTAGTTATGCGCTCATCATCCAGATCAAGATTATCTTTGGTTGAAATGGATACAACTTTATTATCCAAATCAACTTTAATCGAACTCACTTCTGAAACTTCTTTAAACTTTTTTTCGATACCTTGAGCACAAAGTGAGCAAACCATTCCGTTAACTTTAACTGTAATATCCTTCGCAAAGGCCGTTCCACTTAACAATAAACACACCAACAACAATTTTTTCATAACTCTCCTCATTACATATGTACCATTAAATTTAGCATCCATTCACCACGGGTACTTGAGCCCATTTCCCATAAAACATTATGATAAAAAAATCTCAAGAGCGGTGTAATGGTAACAGTCTTGTCGATATCCGGAGTATACATGGCCTGGACCATAAACCAGGTTTGCAACTGATCAAAAGGCGTCTCTTTTGGAGAAAAGCCGACTCTCGCCTGAGTCATCCCAATGTCGGTGACGGCCGGTGAATTAAACTGATAGTGTTTTAAGGCCACAAACAAGTTTCTTGTTTCCCAATCCACTTCGGCTCCCGCCATATAAGCTTCACGGGTGTCACGTTTTTCCAGCTCTGAATCTGCCACTCCAATCCCAGACAACAAATAGATATTTGACTGATAGTCTTCCCCATTTTTTCGCCATAATAAGTGATTCAATCGGGCAAGGCCGATTTCAGTATTTTTATCATCTTTGGTGAAACGCCAGTGATTTATCCCCGTGGCCCATTTGTTACTGTATGAATAAAGAATTTGATTATCAGAATAACCTTCCATATTGGATGAACTAACAACGATACCGTCTTCAAAAATCACCGGGTGACCCCACGCTATATTTGTTAGTGCGAGAGTTACCAACAAAAACCACTTCATTACATCTCCTTATTCATAAAAAATACAGTTCTGATTCCTATGACGTTTGAAGAGAGAAATTTGTGACATGGTTCATTTTTTTTTAAATTATTGGCCTCTCTCCCTCTGAAAGATCTATAATGGACCAAAATAAGGATATAAAAATGGACCACAAAATTACCCTTGATATTAAAGGCATGACTTGCGCTTCTTGTGTTAACCGAGTTGAAAAAGCTTTGAAGAAACATGAAGGGGTGATTAATGCATCAGTTAACCTTGCAACAGAAAAAGCGAGCATAGATTACAATGATAAAAAAATCAGTACCACTCAACTTGTAGAAATCGTCTCGAAGGCGGGATATGAAGCGTTTTTACCTGAGAAGAGACCTATCCAAAACAAGGAAGCAGAAATAAAAAAAGAAAAAATTATCGTTCTTCTGGCAATTCTTCTCACGTTACCCTTATCTCTCCCTATGATCTTTCAACCATTCGGTTATCACTTAATGCCTTCCCCTTGGATCCAGCTCCTTTTGGCCACCCCTATTCAGTTTATTTTTGGGGCAAGATTCTATAAGTCCGCCTGGAGTGCCATCAAGGCAAGAACCGGGAATATGGAGCTATTAGTTGCCATAGGAACTTCGGCGGCCTATGGACTGAGTCTTTATATTCTCTACAAAAATTTCGAACATCTTCAGCACCATATGCCACACCTCTACTTCGAAGCTTCAGCGATGGTGATAACTCTGATTCTTTTAGGGAAATATCTAGAGACCCGGGCCAAGCAACAAACCACAGCAGCGATCAAGGCGTTAGAAGCTTTAAAAGCGACTACTGCGAGAGTCATCAGAAACAATGAGGAAATCGAACTTCCTATAGAGAAATTGCAGCTAAAAGATCTCGTCTTGATTAGACCTGGTGAAAGAATCCCTGTAGACGGCATCATCATTAAAGGCATTTCTCAAATTGATGAAGCACTCATTACCGGGGAAAGCCTCCCCGTTATGAAAAATCCCACCGACCATGTGGTAGGCGGATCCATTAATGGTGACGGCGTCCTTCAGGTTGAAGTCACGGCCCTTGGTACCGAGACGATGCTTTCAAAAATTATCCGCATGGTGCAAG
>JAEYUK010000176.1 GCA_023432655.1 Pseudomonadota bacterium
AGACAGTGGCATCCCGTGGAAATTACCGCTCTGGGAGGAAGAAGGGGTGTTAATGTCTCCATGGGCATCGGCCCAGACGACTATCGTATTTGGACGATGGGAAAGGATGCCATGAATGGTTCCCAAGGCCATTCCATGATCTCCACCAATATTCAAAAGAAAACTATCTTTTAAGTTCTCTGAAGCAATACAGTTACTAATCAATTCATTGGCCATGGCATTTTTTTTCTCATTTTTGATGGAAGAAGGAAGAGGGCCATTCTTGCACAAGGAAAAATCCAGATTCCCTAAATCAATAACTTTTGAAATATCGCGGAGCCCATCAACCAGACCAAGGGAGCGTAAGACAGTCGCAGCGTCTTTAACACCTTCATGGGGCTGACCAAAGTGATAAGGTGCTGCTTCCTGATAGAAAACTTCAAAACGGAGTTTTAAAACCTGTATTAACTCATTTGGACAGTCCAACGTTTTGATCACATAGTTCTGTCCGTCAATCAGAAGTTGGACATGTGGTTTTATCAGACCACCCTGAAGCTTTTTTAATTGTAGGTATAATGGAAAACGTTCAACGGCGATCATTGAACTTGAATATAAAGAAGTTATTACAGACATATTCTCTACCTGAATTATTACCTTTAAGTTTTCCAGATGAGAGATCTTTTAGCTTGTTAAGTTTAGATAGATGATTTGTGTGGAATTTGAAAGTTTTGTTAAGGATGAGTTAAGTAACTTAGAAGTAGGGGGAGAGCTTTTCTGATAGATACGTTACGAGAGAGCGAATCTTTTTGGGTATCTCTTTTTGATGAGGTATCAGGATTTGTATAGGTAAACCCTCCGCTTTCCAGGATGGACAAACGTGAATGAGTTTTCCTTCTTCTATAAGATTTTTAACAATGAAGACCGGCAGTAAGGCGAGTCCGGTATCTTGTAAGGCCATGGAACGAAGGACGAAAAAGTTATTACTACCAAAACGTGGATTCATTTTTAAGGACCTCGTTTCTCTTCCATTAGTCATGCGGACTTTAAAAGACTTTAGATCTTTTGACTCAAAAGCAAGAAATGGAATATGAGACAAATCCTCAAGCCGCTTTGGTTGGAACTTTCTATAGATATCCGGACTCATGACCAAAACTCTTTCCACTTTACCAATTTTTTTTTGGATCATGGTGCTGTCCTTCACACGACCGACTCTGATTGAAATGTCGATTGATTCTTTAACCAGATCGATGATTGTGTTACTGGCATGAAGGCCAATATCGACTCTAGGATGGAGTTCTATGAAGTCGTGACAAATTTTTCCCAATAGTTCTGTCGCAATATCTTCGGGGGCAGTAATCCTGATGAGTTGGGACATCTCCTCACTTTCGGATGAAACTAAATCCAATGAACTTTTAAGCTCGGTCATTAAAGGAGAGATTTTTAGGAATAGCTCTCGTCCCGTCTCGGTCAGATGAAACTGTCTGGTCGTCCGATAAATGAGTTGAGTTCCCAGATCTTTTTCTAAGGCGGAAATGACTCTACTAATTCTGGATTTGGGCCACTTAAGGTTGTTTGCAGCCTTCGAGAAACTTCCTGCCATTGCCACTTCTCGAAAAATAAGAAGTTTATTCAAATCGATGTCGGCCGCCATAGCTACCCCTTCTAAGATTGTTGCTTAAATTGGAACACTGAAACCCATATTTGTCTACTTTTGGTATCAATCATTTAGTGCGACAATAAGGTTTTCCAGGAGCTCTAATGAACCGACGCTTATTTGTAGGGACTTTAATGGGAGGGATTATGGGTAGCTTATTATATAAAACATTAAGAGGAGACTCCTTGGGAGGACCGGTGACTAGAATGCCAACCCTTTTTGTAGGCCATGGCTCTCCTATGAATGCTGTTGAAAAAAATAGTTACACTGATTTCTTAAGTGGTTTTTCGGTTGAGCTACCTAAGCCCCGCGCCATCCTCTGTGTGTCTGCCCATTGGGAAACATTAGGAACTAAAGTGTTGAAGGCAAATCCACCCAAAACGATTTATGACTTTTATGGATTTCCAACCGAATTATATCAGATTAAATATCCCGCTGCAGGTGCCCCTGAAGTGGCCGATAGAATTGTTGACCTGACCCGAAGTCATCAGGTAAGGCCCGATTCCGAATGGGGACTTGATCATGGAACCTGGACGGTTTTGAAATACCTTTATCCTCAAGCAGACATTCCAGTGCTCCAACTAAGTCTTAACCGCAACATGACCTTGGCCCAGCATTTGGATCTGGCGCGTGAACTAAAGCCCTTAAGAGATGAAGGAGTGCTGATCCTTGGAAGTGGCAATATTACTCACAACTTAAGAAGAGTTGACTGGAGAGGTGATGGCGCTCCGATGGATTGGGCAGTGGAGTTTGATGAAATGATAAAACAGGCCCTCACAGAGAGAAATAATACATTACTTCTGGGTCAGGAATCCAAATTGCATCCTTTGTGGTCAATGGCGCATCCTTCTTTGGAGCACTATTTGCCTCTACTTTATGCTTATGGAGCGTCGGATGAGAAAGAACAGGCGCAGTTTGTGTATGAAGGAATTCAGTTAGGTTCGTTGTCTATGAGGTCAGTACTATTTAGTTAATAGCAATCTTCTCAAGGATTCGTTATTTGTTTTGACCATGGTGCCTTTGATATCCTCCTCGCATTGAAAAGGAGATATCTATGAAAGCTCTATTTACTGCACTCTCACTAATGACTCTGGTTAGTTTCAATGGATTCGCGGCGACAGGGAAATTGGTTCCCGGAGTTTATGATATTGATCCGGTCCATACGCGCGTTTCTTTTTTGATAGACCATTTTGTGATCTCCCAAGTGGAAGGACGGTTTAATGACGTGAAAGGAACTTTTACTCTTAGTGAGAAAGTTTCTGACTGTAAGATTGATGTCACGATACCAACCGCCTCATTGGATACCGGTGTTGCTAAGCGGGATGAGCACTTGAAGAGTGCTGACTTTTTAGAAATTTCTAAGTATCCGCAAATGACATTTAAGAGTAAAAAATGCTCAGGGAAACTAGAGGACTTCAAAGTAACTGGGGATCTTACGATTAAGGGCGTAAAAAAAGAAGTCGTTCTGGATGGCAAGTATCTTGGAACGGTTGTGGACACCTGGAAAAATACGCGATCAGCTGTTCGAGCTTCGGGTAAAATTAGCCGTAAGGATTTTAATATTCTCTACGCTGACGCTATTGAGGCGGGTCCGGCCGTAGGTGATGAAGTTACCATTAACATCATTACTGAAGGAATTCATCAGTCTAAGAAAAAGTAATAATCTGCAATCAGAAAAGGGCCAGGACCCTTTTCTGATTAAAACCAATTTTATCTTCTTAACGGAGTATAAATATACTTTAGACCTGCGAGTGGAATTGGTGAGCTTTTGAAATTCTTAGACCTTCCATACATCCAAAGGAAGTCTGGGCGAGTTCCAGTAATCCATTCTCCACCAATGACATTTCCGCGATAATCAAGTTCGACGATATATTCATAATTTTTTGAAAGAAATTTTTGGTGTGGAGTAAGGGTTACCGGAAGCTTAGAAACAAAGTTTCTATTCCCCGCGGCTTCTAGTTCTGGTGTATAGAATTTTAGTTCTTCACCATAAACCATGTTGGTTTTAACTCTTATTCTCCGCTCTATACCTTGTGAACGATGGGCCGCAGTGACAGCTTCTTCACCTTGAATGCTGCTGGTAAAGCCAGTAATGGGCTGGTTCCAAACATCACCATAGCGATCAATATCAGCGACGAATCCTTTACCTAGAAGACCTAACATGTTTGATAGCACCACATGGAAGGCACCAGCGTTCACGTCTTTGCATTTGGGCGAATTGGCGTCCTGTTCTGAAGGAGGATTTGGGTTTCTGTCTCTTTCGTCTCCTTCACCTTCAACTTTACCTGAGACACTACAACGGGCCCCTACGAAGCCGAATATTTCGCCTTTAAAGTTGTAGGATTCATGCATCGCCAGGAGTGCCTTAACATCTGAAGAACCGAAGGGAACTTTAATTCCGTCCCGGTTAGTTACGACCACAGGTTGTGGTTCTGGATAATGAGTGGCCGCCTGGGCCCATCCATGGCAAAGGCCTTCCCACCATAAGTCCCGAGGGCTATAAAGAGAGAATGATTTGCGAGTTAATGTATAATTGTAGTCATTGTTAGCAATGTCATAAAGTTCAGCTGGTGAGAGTTTGGAGAGTTCATCTGAACTCATCTTTTGAAGTTCTGCTTTTGAATGAAGCCGGTATTTGAAAGGTTGCGGATCAGGATGATTCCATCGGTATGATATGCCTCCCTTATTTGAAGGCCAGTAACTCTCTGACCAGCCTAAACGATCATCGGAAAGATTTCCTGAAGTGGGGAGCTCTCCAAAGTTCAGGATCAAATTCATTCCAGCAATTCTCTTAAAATTATTGGGATGGTTTGTTCCGTCGTAGACTTCTGCAAAAGTAGGGGGGATAGACGATAAGAGAAGACCTAGGACAATAAACTTCATAATTTCTCCTTATGTGAAGTTAAGTAATGAAGTTTATAGCTGAGTAGTATTTTTTGCTCAATCGACCAGAGTGAAAATTTGCAAGAAACGATTAAGTGTTGGCTTTAAAAAGAGAAGGCCCAAGGGCCTTCTCTTATTCACCCGCAGGCGTTAATTCTACTGGATGACTTTTAACTTTCCATAACACACCACAAGCAATGGGAAGTGTCTTATAAGGTGATTCACTGCCCGTAGTGGCAACAGTGGATGGTAATTCTCTTTTCGTATTTGTTCCTTGAATCAATACGACTCTTCCGGGAAAAGTGAGTCCCTCTTCTTCATCGAGTTTGATAATATTGTCTTCTGGGTTTTGATCCACTGCTTTTAGATCGCTGAACATCCGAGCAAAACTCGCGGTACGGTGATAGAAATATTTTCCCGTAACCTCGTCTCCTTGGGGGAATTGATTCATTCCCTGTTCTTGCGAATCGAGATTGTCATCGAGAGGAATAGTCACTTGTCCGATAGCAATCAATGCTTCTTTGATATCGATGTAAGCATCTTTATTTAAATCATCCTGAATGGTGGGGCATCTTCTCCCGGTGTAGATGGCCTGCCGATGTTCAACCGCTCCTTTAGGACCGTATTTTAATCTGACATAGGCATTAAAGGTGTCTTCATTTCGTTCCACTCCAGCCATTCCTACTTTCATAAAATGGAGATTAACATTCATGGGCATTAAATCCGCAGCGTAAAAACCCTCGATGTTTGAACCATCAGCAGCAATCACTTCATTTTGTGTACTTTCAGCTCCTGCTGGTTGCTCACCGGCCTCAAACAATGGGGTTTTAGATTTAACACTCTCGCCACAGGAGGTGAGGAATAATAATGTTCCTAAGGTCAAAGTCGATTGAATTATTTTTTTCATTTCTCCCTCTTCGTTAAGTGGAATTTTAAAAACGTTTCATCTTGTTAGGAGAATCTTTTTTTGTCCACTAAAGGAGCTTCTTAAGAATGATTAAGGGAGCAGTCCGCAGATTATGGCATTAGCTTTGCGAGGGTAAAAAGAAGTCTTTCTTACAGGAGGTTTGTAATGACTATATTAAACTCTCGGAAGATAAGTTCTCTTCTGATGCTTCTGCTTCTATTAAATTTCTTTGCCGCTTGCGGCAGCGATGATGATGATGATGGAGGTGGTAATCCAGCTAATCCTCCTCAAACCGAAGAGCAAGAACCCGATCAAGGAACTTATAATTTTCGCCTGCTCCCGATTAATGCCAATGTCTCGGGCGAATCGGAAATTGATGGTGTGATTAATATTGATGCCGATCAGGTTCAGATAAAATTAGAAGCCGATGATACACCCAGACTCGAGATTCATAAGCAGCACGTTTTTATCGGAGAGGCCTGTCCGACTTCGGCGAATGATACCAATGGCGATGGTTACATCGATATCAATGAATCAACTGCTGTGACTGGATTAGGGCTGATTCCATTAGATAATGATCTTAGTTCCCAAGCGGCCGGAGGAGAGTTTCCACGAGCGGATGTAACAGGTGATTATAAATACGATGAACGTGCCTCACTGACTCAAATGCTGGCCGATCTTCGGGCCGATGATACTGATGCTTCTGATGGTTTAGGAAAACTGGGGCCTACTGGTAGCTTGAATCTACCGGGACGTGTTGTTTTGGTTCAAGGCATTAGTAGCTTAACAGATCTACCTGATTCTGTTGGTACCACCGGGAATGATTCGCCTCAAAGTACACTACCTATTGCTTGTGGAGTAATTGCCCGTGGTCCTTCCAATGAGGAAACTCCTCCACCAGCTTGTCCGCAAACAAAATCTTTTAGCACACGTCTTTCTAACCAACTCTTAATCAGTGGTGATCGTTGCACCGGCGGAGAAACCGTCGAAGTGGATATTAACGGTGAAACTCAAGTATTTGTCTGTCGAGAAGACCAATGGCTTTTCACCGTTGATAACATTAACACGTGTAATCCGGACGGAGGATGTACAGAAGTAGGTGTGCCTAAAGTTATCGGAACCATTACTCGTGATGATTCATCATCGAATCCACCCGAGCAATGTACTTTCGAAATGAATGCTATAAGTCCTTTGGGAGAAGCACAACGTGAAATCCTGGATGATCACGAAGTTCGCTTCCCGGCCGAAGGCGAGCCGATCGTTGTGCCTGAGAATTAAGCAACTTTGTTAATTAGTCCTTTGGGAAAGATCAATGTTAAATGCATTCTCTTTCCCAAGGAGGTTTTTTAAAATTTAAATAATCCTTCAGGTTTCTTAATTAGAATCTCTAATAAGCGCCGGGAGTGATAACAAATGGCCGATTAGTACGGCCATTTGTATTTTGGAACCAAGGAGTTTTTTGTGAGTCCACGAAAAGATAACTGGGGCCCAGGAGGTTTCAGTGATCAGTATGATAACAGTCGTATTAGGAGTATGGATCGTGATCATCGCCCCGGTGGAGTAACGGGAATTCCCTTCGAAGATGATTTTGATATCGAAACCAATGATTATTTCCCGGATCACGGAGAGAAGAGAATTAAAACCCGAGGCTTTTATCACTATGGTGGTTCTAAGCCCGAGAGTAAAAACTACGAAGGACTTGGTCCCAAAGGGTGGAAACGGACCGACCAAAGAATCAAAGAGGATGTCTGTCTTGCCCTAGAGCGAAGTTTTGAAGTGGATGCTTCCGGATTAGAAGTCGAAGTTCATGATGGATGCGTCAGTCTGAAAGGCGAAATTAAATCTGTTGGAATGCGAAGGGTGGCCGAAGATTTAGTGGAAAGTATTCCTGGCGTGGTAGACGTGTTCAGCCAGCTCAGAATTACATAACTCGGCCTAGTTTCTCTTCATCATCGGAATTTTTATTTCTTCGGGAACGGGCCTCTTTAAGCTTCTCGTCCCATGTTTTTCCCATCACATTAATTTGTTCTAATTGACGTAAGATTTCTTGCTCCATATTGGGCTGAAAATCTTCATGAGTAGAAGAATCGGATGCAAAAATTTGAGTTGCTGTCGCTAGGACAAACAAGAGTAAAATAGCTCTGAAATTCATGGGCGGATAATAGACAAATTTGTTCTCTTTTTCAATCAGTTGTTTGAAAACTTTACAGAGCTATTGTACAAATTATAGGATAGCGATTCGCTTACGGGAGGCAATTATTCTAGACACCAAAGAGGCCATTCTTAAAAAGGCACGTAAACTTTTTGCAAAACATGGCTTCGATGGCGTAAGCATCAGAACCATTTGTGATAAAATTCCCTGTAATGTGAGTGCTATTTCCTACCATTTTGGGAGCAAAGAAGGACTCTATCGAGAATGTTTTCAAGAGGAAGGTCAGGACGTGCTGGCCCTTATTAAAACGGTTCTTACAGCACCGGAAAACGAAACCGATCTAAAAAACAAATTAGAAAAATTTTTAATTCAATTTTTTGACCACTGTTACAAGAACAGAGAAACCATTCTTATTATCGGCAAGGATGTTGGTTCTAAGTCTGCTATGGATAGTATAGAAAAAATCTTTAACGAAATTCCATGCGGAATAATATCTTTTCTGCAAATTGCCCAGGACCGAAAATTCATCAGAACTGATTTAAACATCGCCTATATCTGCAGCTTTTTGATTGATCCTCTCTTCATGCAAATTTTGTTTCTTGATCACGAAAAGCCTAAAAGGAATTTTTCGGATCCGGATGTTCGTAAGGATTTCATCCGCCAACAACTTTCGCTTATTTTTAGTAGCCTTTTTTAGTCTTAACTGCTTGAAATAATTAGAATTAGCAGCTTTTTCAATCAAACATTTGATTGATTTTTTTGTGAAATTATTTTAATCTTTCTTCATGATTACAACAGACACAGAAAATAAAAAGAATAATATCTTGGCCCGGGCCGTTCAGCTCTTCTCTCAGAAGGGTTATGAGGGTGTAAGTGTGAGAGAAATTGCAGAAGCATCAGACTGCAATTTAGCGGCGATTTCCTATTACTTTGGCGGTAAAGAGAAGCTTTATGAGGTTTGCGCAAACCTTATCTCTCCAGATGAGGTTAATGATGTCTGTATTAGTCTGACGGCACCCAAAAGCCGTGAAGACTTCACTCAAAAAGTGGCCCTCTTCTCAAAGGATCTGTGCCGTCTTATTCGTAAGCATTCTAAGGTCATCCGGATCCATATCAATCGATTTAATGCCCAAGAACAATTTGTGACTGATTTAGATGAGACAGTTCTGGGACCTACTTATAAAAGTGTCAGGAATTTTCTGAACGAAGGCGAAAAGCTGAGTATCGTAAGAAAAAACATCAACGACAGATTCCAGTCTCGGACACTGGTGTCCATTATCCTGTCTGAAGTGATTTATCATGGTGTCGGAAGCACTGACGAAGAACTCGAAAACTTTTCTCAGGAACTCGCCAAGAGCTTCACTAACGCTGTTTCTTAATTCTTAGTTTAAGTTAGCGAAGCTCTCTAGTTTCTTTTCATCCAGAATGTAGATCGTTTTTCCAATTTGTTCTAGAATCCCTTCATTTTTAAAATCAGAGATGGTTCTAATTACTGTTTCATTGGCCGTGCCGATCAGGGCCGCCATTTCTTCCCGTGTCAGTTTAATATCCAGTTTCCAACCTTGCTCTTCCTTCACTCCGTATTTATTTTTTAAAGTGAGTAAGAGCTCCGCCAATCTTTCGCAAACATTTTTTTGTGACATCGACGCATTTCTGGCTTCCGCCTGTCCCATTTCCTGGCTCAGCTTTTCGATAACTTTGAG
>JAEYUK010000226.1 GCA_023432655.1 Pseudomonadota bacterium
GCGTTAGAAGCTAAAGAGATCCCTAAGCAAAGAGGCAACGCAACAAGGAAGACAACTACTGAGGATTTGATATCGTCTTTAAAATCTAACACTTTCATACATTCCCTTATTTGTGTTGAAAGGTTACCAGTCATTTGGTTTGATTTCCCCACAAATTTTTATTAAACCCTTGAAATCATTGAGTTATCAAGAACTTAGCTGGTATCGAAGTGACACCAAATAAGCGGCACAAAGCTTGCTTAACACTAAGTGACCTTACTTCCCAGGATGGGAAAACTCTTTCAAGGATGATGGTGGAACCTTATGACAACCTTAATTGATTGGAACAACTTTAACTCTAGCCTCTTGATCGAAGTCACTAGACCAGAAGGTGTTTTCACCAGTTCAGCGGTGGCCATCAATAAGAACACACTTCTCACTGCCGCCCACTGCCTAGAGGGCGAAATCCTCAAAGTCCGCGTGTCATTAGACTCCTCTTATAACCCTAATGGGAACTTCTTTGATGTGGAGTCCTTTAACCTGCATCCTGACTATGATTCAAAGAAATCAAACTACCGCTATGACCTTGCAAAAATCAAACTAAAAAATGATCTTCCTTCCGATATGAAGTTCTACCCTATTATCAAAAAGGATAATGAGCTTCAGGGAACTTTACTCCGCTTGGGGTTTGGTGCTCGTAATAAACAAAATAACCGTACTCTGATAAATCCTGAGTTCAAAGATTTGCGTTCCCATGAAAAAGTGTTGGAACTCAATGATAAGTACTCCTATTCAGGAGATTCGGGCGGTCCAGTGTTTATTCAAAGTAAAGGTCAGATGTATCTTGTCGCCATTCACTCGACTCTCTCTCATGGCCCACAGGGACGTTTTTCCTATAACCCACTGCTTTCCTCTCACCGCGAATGGATTAACGCCTAAACTGCTGTACTATGGGATATGAAGTTTTTCTTATCCCTTATGGTGGCACTAATGACGATTCCCGCTTTCAGTAAAAACGAAGATTGGGATCAGTTTAACTCCAGTCTTTTAATCGAAGTGACCCGTCCCAATGGGATTTTTACTTGCACCGGTGTTGCCGTCTCCCCGGAAATCATTCTGACGGCGGCCCACTGCTTAGAAGGTGATATTAAAAAAGTGCGAGTCTTTACTCAAAGCACTTATAACCCTCAAGAAACCTCACTTGCGATTTCAAGCTTCAAGATTCATCCCACTTATAATCCAAAAAAATCCCGCTATTTCTCGGATCTAGCGAAGATTAAAATGAAAGAAAAACTCCCGGCCTTTATCAAGGTTCATCCCATCTTTTTTGGTGAAGAATTCTTAGGCAGTTTCTTTCGCTTTGGTTTTGGGGCAAGAAATAAAAAAAATCTCCGCACCGTGATCACTCCGACATTTCGTAGAGTAAATCATGATGAGCATATTTTAGAACTGAATGATGAGTTCTCTAGATCTGGAGATTCCGGAGGACCCATCTTTCTTCGAAGCGGTAAGGCCACTTATGTTCTGGCGATTCATTCAACTTTTTCCCACGGTCCAGAAGGCAACTATTCCCTAAATCCTATGCTGGGGGCGTACCACTCCTGGATTTTTGAAAACTGATGGGATAAAATCCCTGTCATGGATAAAATTATTTGTTTAGGCCGAAACTACGCCGATCACGCTCTTGAAATGAACTCCCCTGTTCCTACCAAGCCTTTTCTCTTTATTAAGCCGCCAAGTGCTTTCATCGAGCCTAAGGATAAGAGCGAGGTTTCTCTTCCCTGGAAGCGTGGTGAAATTCATTATGAGTGCGAAATTGTTTTTAAGCTCTATAAGAAAAATATCATCGGTCTCGCTCTAGGGCTTGATCTTTGTTTCCGTGATCTTCAAACAGAACTAAAAAAACAGGGGCACCCTTGGGAGATGGCCAAGACCTTTAAGAATTCAGCGATTGTGACTCCGTTTAAAGGAGTTAAGGATTTTCCATCCGACTGGCAGAACACACCGTTTACTTTAAAGATTAACGGCGAAATAAAACAAGAAGCGCGGCTTGCCGACGCAATCTTAAAAGCGGATCAGATCATTCACCATATTGATGAGTTTTTTCCCATTAATGATGGGGATCTAGTTTTTACCGGAACTCCCAAAGGTGTGGGCCCACTAAAACCCAATGATCTGGTGGAGCTCTCTTTTGGTCCGATTCAGCATTCCTTCAGGTTGGTTGATCTTGGATAAAAGAAAATTATCCCATGACATTCTCAACATGATTGAGCGCTTACGGATCATGCATGATCTGGCGAAAGAAGAAAATTTCACTTCAATTTCTAAAGAAGAACTGACTCAAGATTTGGATGAAACGTTAAAAAAACTAGAAGCGGATTTCAAAACTCTACTTCAATAGACGTCGATGTAGTCATCCGGAACTTTAAATCTAAAAACCGGCGTGTCGATTTTAAAAGTTTTTCCTTCCTGATCCACCATATTGAAGTAGCCCCACAACTCGGCTTCCATTGTGGGAAGCGGGCAAAAGCTTTGATACTCAAACGACTGACCGGGTTTTAGAAATGGTGTCTGTCCAATGACTCCGGGCCCTTCCACGTATTTAAGCTCACCCTTAGCGTCTTTAATATTCCATTTACGTGAAACTACTGTGCGGGAATATCGCCCGTGTTGGTAATCAGAATCGTGTAACTAAAAAGATAATGAAACTGCAGAGGGTTCGATTGGTCGAATTCAAAATGGGTTTTAACTTCTATCTTAAATTTGTTGGAGATAGATACGAAAGGATAATCCATAGCTACTTTTAATCCTTGGCCGGTACAAAGTCCAGTGATAGAGAATTAATACACCAACGTTTACCGGTGGGTTCCGGGCCATCATCAAAAACGTGACCTAAATGAGAACCACACTTAGAGCACAAAACTTCCACCCTGTGCATATTGTAGGAGTAATCATCCTTCAAAGTGACGTTCTTATTATTTTTTACGTCATAAAAGCTAGGCCAGCCCGAACCCGAATCAAACTTGGTGTCTGACCCAAAGAGCTCCTGTCCGCAGGCAACACAGTGGTAGCTCCCTTTCTCGTAGTGTTTGTTGTACTTACCGGAAAAAGGACTCTCCGTCGCACCCAAGCGGCAAACACTGTACTGTTCAGGGGTTAACTTATTTTTCCATTCGTCTTGCGGATTACTCATATTATTTTCCGGATTTGAGGAACCCAAAATTGAGAGGATTCCTGCAAAAAATGTTTTCATGAAGCCATTATACTCTTAAGATACGTTCCATCAACAAAGGTAAAAATGCTTGAGCTCATTTGAAGTTTATGCCCTGGCGATTGGTGCAAATCTCTGCTACTCCTCCGCAAGCATTGTTTTTACCCACTATGCAAAACGCTTCTCTTCTTTATGGATTAATCAAGTAAAAGTTCTGATCGCCTTTGCAGCGTTCATTGTAGCAATGGTCTTCTCTGAGCAAATTGTTTCACTCAACCCCGGGGTACAGGGATTACTCATTTTAAGTGGCTTCACGGGGATGTGTTTAGGGGATGTTCTTATTTATAAGGCCTACACCACCTTAGGTCCCGCCCGGACCTTGGTCATGTATAGCTTTCAACCCTTACTTCTGGGAATCTACGGTTTCTTCTTTTTAAATCAGATCTTTAGTCTCAATCAAACTTTTGCCGTGATCTGCATGCTCTTTTGTATTTTTATCTTCATGCTGGAGCGAAATAAGTTCACGGGTCAGTGGGATCTTCAAAGTTTCTTCTGGGCCTTCTCGGGCATCACCTTCGATGCGGTAGGAGTCATGATCACCCGTACCGCTTATGAATTAAACCCCGATCTTCAAACTTTCCAGGTCAATACCATCCGCTGTTTGGGAGCGCTGGTGGGATTTTTTCTCTTAAGTCCCAAGAGCTACTTAACTCTCCCGAAAGACCTCTGGTCTCTTCGAA
>JAEYUK010000257.1 GCA_023432655.1 Pseudomonadota bacterium
GATTTAAGGACCTTTCTAAAGTCATTTAAAGCGGCCGTATCTTCTTTAATCAGAAGAAGTCTCTTCTCAACTTCTTCCTTGGTCATACGGTAGATCGCCATGTCCACCAGATATTCAGAATACACAAACTTCTGCTTAGTCAGGTAATCGATATAATCTTTACGGTTGGCCTTCTTCTCGGCGATGGCATAATGCTTTTCGCGGATAAAACGAATGATCTCGTTATTTTTTGTAAGACGTTCTTCATAGTCCTGAATGAGAAGCTCGTAACGTCTTTTAGTCACAGCAAGGCGCTGTACAGTGAAGACTTCAAGAATTTCTTCAGCAGTATGGAAGACCTTCACACCTTTTTCAGTAATGAGCGTGTAGTTTGGAGTAATGGAACTTGTCACACCCATGACATTTTCCACTTCTTCCAAAGACGGAGTCTGTCCGCGTTTAAAGATAAGTTCAATATTGATTACGTTATCGACTGAAGAATCGATGTAATCCTTCAGAAAATCATTATCCATGTGCTTATTTAAGTGACGGTAGATCTTCTGAGCGTCGTAGCCTTTTGGAACTTCAGTGATGAAGATTTTGTCCCCAACTTGTTTGAAACTCATCTTAGTGATGATTCTACCTTTCTCATCAGTTGTAACTTTCTCGTTATAGTAACGGTAATAAGGCTTAATCTTTTTAATTTTCCCAGTCTCAATAAATGAGATCATAGATTTAATAATATCGTCGTGGTTAAAGCTCGGGATAACAGATGAGAAGCCAGTTCCGATTCCTTCAGCACCGTTTAAGAGCATGATAGGAAGCTTCGGAAGAAGTCCTACCGGCTCCATCACTTTTTCATCGTAGTTAGGAACCATTTGAACCTGGTTCATATCATCAAACAGGAGAATGTCAGCAACCTTACCAAGTTTCGCCTCAATGTATCGGGCCGCTGCGGCCTGAGGCTCCATTCTCTCTCCAAAGTATCCTTTCTTATCTACCAGCGGATAGTTATTAGAAAAGGTGTAATCCTGGGCGAGGTTTACAATGGATTGCTCAACTGAGGCCGGACCGTGAGGGTGAAGAGTTAAAACTAACCCCGTGAGGGAGCTTACTTTGACCAGACCTTTATTAGAATTCTTCCAAAGTGTGAAAAGAATTCTTCTCTGAGACGGTTTAAGACCATCCTGCAAATATGGGATGGCCCGATCCATCAAAGTGTAGATCTGATAGGTTCTGTATTCTTCTTTAACCAGCGCCTCAAGAGGAACTGCGGCCATTGAATGGAGTGCCTGATTTTCTTTCATAGTTATGATCTCGCTTCACGTGCAGATTTTTTCTTTAGATCGGCCTTGTTGCCGGCAATGACATTGGTTAAATCAACATCAATATCGTCAGAATCAATCAAAAGGTCTTTGCGTAACTGTGACTCTTTTCCAAAACAAGTTTCCAACATGAACTTAGAAGCCTTCATGTCTTTAACAGTAATTTTAGTAAACTCTTTACGTCCCAGGACATGCTTAAAGGCTTCCTGGCTCATTTCACCAAGACCTTTGTTTCTCATGATTTCTTTAATTTTGACGTCTTTTCGAGCTTTAAGTTTTTCTAATTCATCAGGGGACTCGCAGTAGATCGTCCCTTTATCAGTGATCACCTCAAATAGAGGAGCCTTCGCCACTTGGATCATTCCCATATCAAACATTTCAGGCCAGAAGGTGAAGAAGAGATTCGTAAGTAGAGTGTTGATGTGCCCACCATCCACATCCGAATCGGCAAGAAAAACGATCTTAGAGTAACGTAGCTCTTTAGGTTCCACTTTCTGACCGATGGCAAGTCCGATTGAACTCATAATGTCAGCGAACTCCTGATTCTCCAGTACTTCTTTAATCGAAGCCTGGGAAACGTTCATTGGCTTACCTTTAAGAGCAATACCACCTTGATATAATTTATCCCGCGCTGAACGAAGACCACCAATGGCCGAGTCCCCTTCACAGATAAAGAGGGCGCATTTTGAGCGATCCTTTCTTTCGTTCGCGTCGAGAAGTTTTTCAATTCTCTGACGCTTTCCTTTCTTAGCAAGTTTAGACGCGTCTTTAAGATCCGACATGCGCTGGCGAGATTTTGCTCTCTCCATAATGTGGTCAAGCATCTCTTTATTCTTGCGCATGAATTTCTCCATGCCATCATTCATGAAGGTTTCAATCGCCTTTTCAAGCAGAGCATCTCTAACAAGTTTACGCTTGGTCTGTGACTCGAAACGAGGGTTAGGCATGACAATACCAATGATAAAAGTCAGCCCTGCCAGAACGTCGTTATCCACTAACGTTAACTTATCTTTCTTGGCCGTTCTTTCAAGCTTCTCTTTGATGGAGTTGATGAAAATTCTCTTAAAACGGTCGTGATGAAATCCACCGTCATAAGTCGGAGTGGAGTTTACGAAAGAAATCATTCTTTCCTTCTCATCCGAATTTTTATCATAGGTTAAAGAGAGGTGAAGATCATACTTGGCCTTAACTTTGGCACCTTTAATATTGGTTGTTTCATAGACATAGCCTTCGTCACCAATAAGTTGGGCCGTATTTGAATCAATCCTTTGGGCCAGCTCATAAAGACCTTTCTTATAGAGATACTTTTCGCCGTTAAAGTAGAAAGTTAATCCTGGATTATTGTAGGCCAGATCAATGATGCGCTTTCGGAGAAGTTCCTCATCAATAACCTGATCTTTATAGACTGCTTTGGCCAGAGTCAGCTCTACTCTAACGCCAGAAGGACCCTTAAATGGTTTCTCTTTGGTCTTCTTAATCTGAAGCGCACCATCGATGAACTCATAGGTTTGTTCTTTTTTAGAATTATAATGACGAACCGTGGCCTTAAACATATCTGAAGTTAAACAGGTAGCAGAAGCTCCCAGACCATTTTGTCCCAGCGTCCGGTAGAGAAACCCCTTATCATCAACTTCTTCATCTTTAAATTTAGAACCAGTGCGGAATTCTGTGTAAACATCCTTCATCTTGGCCAGTGGAAAACCAATGCCGTTATCTTGCACCGTCACCACTTTTTTATCCGGGGACAAATTACAATGAATTTCAGTCACGTGACCGCGATAAAACTCATCAATACAGTTATCAAGAATTTCTTCAATCGCCTTAGATTTGGCCTGATGAAAATTTACTTTTTTAAACTCAAGCGAGTCCTGGGTGTAAACATAGGTGTCTAACTCTTCAATGTCATTACTTCCAAAAACAAGAGTGACGCGGTTTCGGCAGTGCCAACGCTGGTCTTTACTCTCGATTAAAGCTTCCTTGACTTTTGCGCCACGGCGCTTCACTTCTTCGACGGCCATTGTCAAAGTCTCCTTTAAAGTTGCTTGCAAGAAAATCAATAGGTTAAGATTAAGGGTATCCCAAACACTAGGTCAACGATGAGAACCTTCTTTTTAATTGTTTTTTTGAGTTTTTTTATCAACGAAAGTTCTTTATCCCAGAATAAGGCGAATCTTCCTGCAAGTTTCGGTAAAACAATATCAACTGAGCTTAAACCTTTTTTCACTCCTACAGAAGCTCAAATCGAAGATTTATTAAAAGGAGAAGTCATTTCCGTAGGTAAAGTCGACTCTCCTAGGCCTAAAGTTCAACAAATGTTCTTGTTTGTTTCCGGCGTTCACCCTCGAACCTGCACGCGGGCCATGAGAAAACTTTCACTTTACGAAAATTACCATCAGTACATGGATTTTATCAAAAGCAGTACTTATGATGAAAAGACCAAAAAATTTTCATTCACCATAGATCACGCCCTTCTCCCGTTTCCCATGATTGTGAGTTTTAAAATTCCAAGAATTCGCGAGGAAGGCATCTACCCTTTTACTTTTGAGACTGGGTTTTTAAAAGATCTTCAAGGAAAAATTATTGTTCAGGACATGGACAAATACTGTCTCCTGGGACTCAAAGCAGACTGGCAAGGTCCGGAATCCCGCATCCCTAATTTAATTTTTGGCGCTTTCATTCAGACGGTGGGAAAGCTCGGACTTGAGCACTTGATAAGAGTTTCCTATTTTTAGTTTAAACTGCTTCCCAAATGGACATGAGTCTATTAATCTCCTGGAGTGCAAGTTTTAAGAATCAAAGCCATTGATACTCACCCTATCAGACACAAGATGCTACGACCAAATGGCACTCTGGATGACTGTATTTTTCAAGGTGATAACGACGAGATGACATTTCATCTTGGCGCCTTCGTTGACAAAAAACTTGTCAGTGTGGCCTCATTCTATTTTGAGAAGAACTCTCATTTCCCTGATCCTTACCAGTATCGTCTCCGTGGGATGGCCACTTTGCCTGAGTACCAAGGCCAAGGTCTGTCTTCGGCCCTGCTTCGAACTGCCTTTCCGGTCATTAAGCAAAACCAGTGCACACTTTTATGGTGTAATGCCAGAGAGAAGGCCACTGGCTTTTATTCCAAGGTAGGTTTTATCTCTTCCGGTGAGTCGTTTTCCATTCCCCACATTGGAAAACATATCTTGATGTCTATTAAAATTGATTAGATAATTGATATATCATTACCTCTGAACTTTAAGGACTACTGTGTTCACACGTCACGACTACTTTCGACGGGAACTGGCCCATGCTTTGGCACCCGCAATTGAAAAAACTTTCCAATGTTCTTTTTCAGAAGACAGAATCTATGAGCTTTTTGGGGCGACTCCTTCTAAGGAAGCCGGCGACCTGGCCTTCCCCTTATTCCTGGTGGCCAAAGAGGCTAAAACGAACCCTGCTCAAGCGGCCAAAACACTGGCCGAATCACTAGAAACTCTGCCCTCTTTTGTGACTGAAAAAAAAGCAGTCGGCCCTTACCTTAACTTTCATTTTGATTTTAATCTGATTGCGCAAAAAATTATTCCTAAAATTCTTTCGGGTGAAATTTTCAAGGAAAAGCTTTCCGAGAATACTCCGCGCACCATGATTGAATATTCTCAACCGAATACTCATAAAGAACTTCACGTAGGACACATGAGAAATCTCTGCTTAGGAGATTCTCTTATCAGACTTCACCGATATGCGGGTTTTGATATTGTCGCTTCCACTTTTCCAGGAGACGTGGGAACCCACGTGGCCAAGTGTCTATGGTACTTAAAATTTCATTATCAGGGAGAAATTCCTAAGGAAAGAAAAGGGGCCTGGCTTGGGACTCTTTACACCGCTGGACACAACAAACTTGAAGACGAGCGCGGAACGGATAAAGAAGCCGCTAACCGTGAACAATTAACGAGTATCTTAAAGCAACTGGAGCAAAAGTCCGGCGAATTCTATGAACTCTGGAAGACCACTCGGGAATGGTCGATTGAACTCATGAATGAGGTTTACAAGTGGGCCAACGTTAATTTTGATGTCTGGTATTGGGAATCGGAAGTAGACTCTTCATCAGTTAAATTGGCCCGAGAGTACCAGGCCAAAGGTCTTTTTGTAGAAGACCAGGGAGCTGTGGGGATTGATCTCAGTGAGCACAAGCTTGGCTTCTGTATGCTTCTAAAATCTGATGGCAATGGTCTCTATGCCACTAAAGATATAGAACTCGCTCGCCGTAAGTTTCAGGATTACCACATTGAAAAAAATATCTACGTCGTCGATAAGCGCCAGGAACATCATTTCAAACAGGTTTTTAAAGTGCTGGAACTCATGGGCTTTGAAAACGCTAAAAAATGTTTTCACCTTCAATATGATTTTGTGGAATTACCTGACGGTGCTATGAGTTCCCGAAAAGGAAATATCGTTCCTCTTCAGAGCCTCATCGAGAATATGGTTCAGATGATCAAAGACCAGTATCTTAATCGCTACGCTCAGGAATGGACTCAGGAACAAATTGAAGAAACGGCCCAAATTGTTGCCAAAGGTGCAATTAAGTACGGCATGACGAGGATTGACCCCTCAAAGAAAATTGTTTTCGATATGCAGGACTGGTTAAAGCTCGATGGAGAGTCCGGCCCTTATATTCAGTACGCTTATGCACGAATTCACTCTATGACAACAAAACTTGGTTCTCCAACTTCCAAGGAAATTTCTGTCAATGCTCCTCAGGAAAAAGAATTAGTGGCGCAAATGATGAATTTTCATCATGTTATTCAGAGTGCTACCGAACAGTACAAACCTTCGGTATTAACTAGCTATCTGTATGACCTGGCACGGGCCTATAATAGCTTTTACGCCGAATGCCCTGTGGGGTCCGCGAGTGAACCAACAAGATCCTCGCGCTTGATGCTCTCACGTGCAACGGCAGATATTTTAAAACAAGGATTAGCGCTTCTAGGTATTGAAGCCCCATCGAGAATGTAATGAGAGTGTCAGTTCAAATAGAATTTGATAAAACCCTGGATCTTGCCACTGACAAGACCTGTGTCATTGTGGGCCGTTCACCCAAGTGTGATCTGGTGATTCCTCATGAAGCGATTTCCCGCCAGCACTGCCAGATCGAGTTTATTAAAGATCGTTTTTATATTACTGACCTGGGAAGCTCTAATGGTATTACCATTGATGGCAAAAAAATTCCTCCCAATACGAAAGTTCCATTTCTCTCGACGTCTCAACTGACTTTAGGAAAGCTCGATTGCGAAATTAGCCAATCAGTTACCCCCAATGAAACATCACCTAAAATTATAAGCTCCACCGTGGCCGATAGTGGAGATTTTACGGCAACTATGCGCTTGTCACGAATTGAACTCAATAGACCGAGCATCACTTTAGAACTCGAAAAAAAGAAAACCATTCAAAAATCCACTAAAGTCAGAAACCCCATTGTTCATAAAACAAAAAATGTTGAAGCCGCAGCTCCTGCAAAAAGCGGAAGTTCCCGTTTTTTTCTCATCATTCTAGGCTTGGCCCTCCTGGCCCTTGCCTGGTACTTAGGGCCCGATCAAATTTAATTGAAGTTTTTCATCGAAATTACCGATAGTTATTAAAAAAGCTGCCAATAAAAGTAAGTGGGGCCAGAGAGACTATAAGTGAACTCGGTAAAATTTATTTACAAGAGTTACCATAGATAAGTCTTTAGATTTCAAGAATTTAACACTGCTTAAGTTCCCACTGTAAAGAGGAGCAGTTGTACTGGATGCCATTATGACGGTTAATAGAGATATGAAACTAAACAAAATCATTTCCTCTGAGCAAGGTATGTCCATGCTTTTCATGGTCATGATCCTGGCACTTTCTGTTGGCGGGATTGCCTATGTTACCACGGACATGCTTCCTAAACTTCAAAGTGAAAAAAAGAAGGCCGAGGCGGCCATCAACTATCGGGTCTTTATTGGAAGTTTAAACGACTATATCGTTCACGGGATTAGAGAAAAGTGGTGTGTAAATTATAACCCTGACGGAACCACTGACCTTCTCCAGTCCACTGCTTGCGCCTCCAATGTACCGATGGAAGACATTGTTACTTTCCCGGGAAACCTCGAGCGAGTTTTGTGGACCTCTGAAACCATTGGGACTTACCTTACAACGGCCCCCGCTTTAGAGAGTGCTAATAAAATTCTTGCGATAAATTATCTCCGTTATCACGACACTCCTCCTAAAACGAGTAGACGTCTGAAAGAAACGGACATCACTCCACCTGATGGAAAACTAAAATTTACCATTACTAAAAGTATCTTAGATGACATGTCTACCGAGCATCCCCTTTATGTGATGGGTACTAAAATCAAAGATTGTGTTAATAAAATTGATATTGAAGTTTTTCAAGTACGAGACTTCAACAACGTCGGTTCCGGTGATGAAAGAAAAGTTGGAATTCAGATTACTACTGATATTGCTAAAACCAGATTGAGTTGTCTCGCCTTAAGACAGGCCGACTCTATTAGTTACTATACCTTTTATCCCCGAAGACTCCATTCGTATGCTCTTATGAAGTATGGAAACTTAGATGGAAATTTCCATAATGAGTTCCATGGCCCGGTCTATGTGGCGGGAGATTTTATTCTCCACCTGAGAGCAGTGATAAAAACAGCGCCACAGTTTTTTATAACACATTAACCCTCGGTATCTTTAATTCTGGGGCCAATAAAGGTTCCATCTTCCGAACAGGAAGAATCGTTAATAGTGATAAATCAAATTATACTTTTACTGAAAGAGGTCATCCCTATCTATCCAAACAAGACCGTTACACGAGTTTTAGAGGATTTTTAGGGGGCGTTCATTTAGATGCAACTGAGGATAAAGGATTTTATAACCTCTTTGATTACACTTCAACGACCTCTGGAGACGTGGCCTCACTTGAGGCCTGTATTGAAG
>JAEYUK010000086.1 GCA_023432655.1 Pseudomonadota bacterium
CGCCAGGGCCGTGCCGCTTAGAGATTCTTTGGGTCACGTCACTCAGTGGGTAGGGACGGTTACAGATATTCATGATCAAAAAGAAATTGAAGCCGTTCAGGCCCGATTATTACAGATTCTGGATAGCTCCTCGGATTTTGTAAGTATGATGGAACCCTCGGGGAAGGTCATCTACATCAATAAGGCCGGTAAGGATATGTTGGGTCTAGAGGAGACTGAAGACATCAGCGCATTAAAGAGTATAGATTTTTTCTATGAAGATGACCTGAGTATTGTGAAGGACATTATTTACCCTACTACCATTAAAGAGGGAAAATGGGTCGGAGATATCAGACTCCGGAACTTGAAAAATGATCAAGGAAGATGGGTTCACTATAACTCCTTTATTACCCATGACGTAGAAAATGGTGCCTTCACTGGATTTGCGACCATTTCCAGAGACCTTACAGAATTAAAACAAAAAGAGCGAAAATTAGAAGAAGCACTGATCGCACGAGATCAATTCTTATCTATTGCCTCTCATGAACTGAAGACTCCTCTAACATCACTTAAACTTCAGTCTCAACTGAGTCTTAGGTCCTTACAAGCGGGAAAAGTACAATCGAAAGAACGGCAGTATGAACTTGCAACCCAGGCCAATGAAATGGTGGGAAGACTCACTCGACTGATTGATGACATGTTGGATGTTTCACGGATTAGAACAGGAAAACTTCAACTAGATACAAGTAAGCAGGAGCTAGGAGATATTGTCCGGGAAGTTGTTTTACGGATGAGCCCTTTGTTCGAAGCTGCTCACTTGAAATTGCCTTCCATCGAATGCCGGGAGGAACTTGTAGGAGATTGGGATCGGTTCAGGCTTGAACAAGTGATAGGAAATCTTCTCACTAATGCCATCAGGTATGGTAAGGGTAACTCCATTGAGATCACGCTTGAAAGGGATGCTAATAAGGCCATCCTCAAAATCACTGATCATGGTTATGGTATTGCCGAACAAGATCTGGAAAGAATTTTTGGGCGTTTTGAGAGGGCAATAAGTTCTTCGGAAGTCAGTGGAATGGGATTAGGTCTATTCATTTCAAGAGAAATCGTAGAAACTCAAAAAGGTAGAATTTGGGCCCAGAGTGAACTCAATAAAGGTTCCACTTTTATAATAGAATTGCCACTGAAAGAAAGGGATGACTGTGTCGAAAACAATTTATGATTTTAACGTGAAAAGAATCGATGGTACTAATGTTGAACTTCGCCAATATGCGGGTAAGGTTCTGCTGCTAGTGAATGTTGCTTCGGAATGTGGCCTAACTCCTCAGTATGAAGGTCTGGAAAAGCTCTATAGTGAATATAAAGATAAAGGTCTTGTGGTCTTAGGTTTTCCGGCCAACGAATTTGGTTCCCAGGAACCTGGAAGTAACGATGAAATTCAGGAATTTTGTCGTATGAACTATGGAGTGAATTTTCCAATGTTCGAAAAAATTGTAGTTAAAGGTCAAAATCAACATCCGTTATACCACTACTTGATTACCAATAAACCGGAAGCCGTTCTGAAACCAGATAGCAAACTCATTCCGCGTTTGAAAGAAAAAGGTTTATTGACCGGAGCTTCAAATGATATCAAATGGAATTTTGAAAAATTCTTAATTGGTAAGAACGGTGAAATCGTAGAAAGATTTTCACCTGACATCGCTCCCATGGATCCGATAATTTTGAAATCAGTGGAGCATGAAATTGAGCGTACTTAGACTTTTGATACTTTTTCCGGCATTGGCCTATGGGGCCCCAATGCCGGTTCAAGATAATATTCTCTTTGCTTTTGATCGTTGTAAAAGCCTTTCAGTGGATCTTAAAACGGGGAATTGGCAGGAAAAGTTTGCGCCTTCTTTCGATATTCATTGCCGAAAATCAGCTGATGAAAAGTTGCAGTTTGTATGCGACTTCTTTGCCACCGATTCCTCGAAGAAAATTGTTCAAGAGTTTTATAAAGGCGGGAGCGATTTAGGGGCAGCAGAACTAACTGGCCCTGAAAGGAAAACGATTAAATTTTTACTTGGACATAAGTATGCATCATTTGAGTCCCCCTCAGAAAAGAAAACTTGTGCTGGCATTTATCTCTTTGAACAAGAAGCTCTTAAAAAGAAAAATAAACAGAACTGATTAATCATTTTTCTTGATCGCCAGGTAGATTTTTGGGCAAAGATGGGTTTGTTCGTCTGATTTTTCAAGTGTCCTGATGGCGTCATTTAGCATGGAAATATATTCTTCTTTCGGTTCGGAAAGACTGATTCTATCCTGGTAAACTAAGTCCAGTAATTCCTGGAGGGCCAATCTTTTTTCATAGTTTTTTGCAGCAGTGTTGAAGCAAATCACAAATGGGTATTCGATCCGTAACCCTTGTGCTTGTAAGTCAGGCATAGGAGTTTTTTCATATAAAGCAGGCGCGGGAAGAAGAGGAGAATCTCCAGAAGTAGAGCCACCGCTCTTTTTCCCGCAAGATGATATTAAAATAGTAACAAGTAACAATAAGATTACTTTCATGGCGGTGGACTATAATCTTAATGCGGAAATAGGTCTAAATAAGATTACCCAAAGATTAAGGCTAAGTTCTCTTACCTTTCGTGTACTTGCCGCGGCGATGGTCTAAACTTAGAGGTCCCGCTCCATAAAAAAGAATCAGAATAGAGGCACCAATCAGTGAAAGATTTTTCATGAAATGAATCATTTGGACTTGGGCCAGCTCAGGATCGGTATATGACCAGAAGTTATGCATAAGAACGGTGACTGGAACTAAAAAGAGTAACAGGAGAGTGGCCCCCATTCGTGCATGGTAACCTAAAAACACGCTTAATCCTCCGATGAGCGCCAATAGTCCGGAAACAGGGACAAGTATGTCGGCCATTGGGATACCTTGCTCGGCTGCGTAACTGATACTCCCACTTGAAAAGTGATTGATCCCTGAGAGGATAAAGATGAGTGAAAATAAGGTCCGCCCGATAGGAACTGCCCAAAGACTGGTTTTTGATTTCATCCGATGAAGGTCTATCGACATATCAGCTTGTGAGTGAAATACGTTTGCCATAAAATCCTCCTTATTTTCTTATTTCATTGTACTCCGTGCCCACGCCCTGCCAATTCACCATATAAATTGGTTTATATCAGAAAACTCGGTCTTCACTGCACATTTACCAGCAGACTTGTCTCCCTGAAAATAGGCCATGCTTTAAACCAAGGAGTATTTATGAAACTGATTTTAACTTTTGTTTTGGCCTTATCCGCGGCGGGTGCTTTAGCTCAAGAAGATTTAAATACAATGAAGACTAAAGCGAATGCTCACCTCAATAAGAAATTATCAAGCCTGGAATCGGCTAAGTCATGTATTAACTCAGCCGACAGCATCGAAAAATTCAAGGCCTGTAAGTATGATATGCATGAAGATATGAAGAAGAATAAAAGACAAGCGATGGAAGAAAAAATGAATGAGTCGTCTGAAGAATAGATAATGCCTTCTTACGAGGGGATCAAAAGTCCTCTCGTATTTCATCTTAATTTGCTCCAATTCCTAAATACGCTTATAATTTACGGAAACAAAAGGAACTAAGATGAAATTTTTGCTTTTAAGTGCATTACTAATGATGAGTGCTTGCTCATCTAAAAATGGTGTCCCTGATCTCCCTGAATCGCTGGAAGAAGCCGTTTATAATAGTCCCTTTAGAAGTCCCGAAAATATGAAACGAGACATCTATCGTCACCCTCTGGAGACTTTAGATTTTTTCGGTTTAGAGTCCGATATGACTGTGCTTGAAGTTTCGCCTGGTCGAGGGTGGTATATGGAAATTCTTGCGCCCTACTTAACTGAAAAAGGTAAGTACATCATGGCGATGCCTGTTCCAGACAAACCTTATTTTAAAACCATGGAAGAGAGTATCAATGCGTGGAAAGAAAAGTTTCCGATGGTTAAAACGGAGAAGGTTACTTTTTCTCCTCCCCATCAAATTCATTTTCCGGCCAAGGAATCAGTGGACATGGTTCTAACCTTCAGAAATGTCCATAATTGGTTAGCTCAATCCGGAGAGAAGGCGGCATTCAAGGCTTTCTTTGATGTGTTAAAACCCGGTGGAATCTTGGGAGTAGTTGAGCATAGGTCCCTTCCTTCACAAGAAGATAAGATTTCTAAAAACGGTTACATGAGAGAAGTTGATGTCATTGAGCTTGCTGCCCAGGCCGGTTTTGTGCTCGTGAGCACTTCTGAAGTAAATGCCAACTCTAAAGATAAGAAAGACCATCCCCATGGTGTTTGGTCTTTACCTCCCACTCTCAGAGGCGGGGAAACGGATCAGGATAAATATTTGAGAATTGGCGAAAGTGATCGCATGACAATTAAATTCATGAAACCAAAGAGATAGTTTTTCTCAATTATCTTAATATACTTTTCAGTTTAAAGCTGTTCATTACTTAACCCTCGGGAGCTATGCTTAAATAGTGCCTGGGGGCTTTATGAAATTAGAAAATAAAGTTGTAGTCTTAACTGGTGCAGGGCGAGGAATCGGACGGGCGATAGCCTTGAATCTGGCGCAAGAAGGAGTCCATCTTGCTTTAATCGCTCGCACCGAAAAAGAAATCGCCTCTACCGCCTTCGCTTGTGAACAGTATGGAGTCACTGCTAAATATTATCCATTCGACCTGACAGAAATTGAAAAAATTCCTGAACTCATCAGGAAAATTCATAATGACTTTAAAAGAATTCATGTGCTGATAAACGATGCTGGCCGTTACGAAACGGTTGATCTCACTTCTAATGATCTTTCTTCCTGGGATGATATTTTGGATATTAATTTCAAAGCAGTCTATCACTTAACTCAAGAGATTTTGCCTCACCTAAGGCTCAATGACGAAGGGGCGATCATAAATATCTCTTCTATTGCTGGCCTTCTTCCTTCTAAGGGTGGTGAAATTTATAATTCCTCTAAAGCCGCGCTCAAGAGCTATTCCGGTTGTCTTTATGAAGACGTAAGGGAATTAGGAATCAAGGTCGTTACCATTTATCCGGGACTAGTGAATACAGTCATGAATAATGGAGGAAAATTTGATGATGCTAAAATGATTCAGCCCGAAGATATTGCTAGTGCTGTAAATTGGTCTTTAAAACTCTCTGACAGCGCATGTCCGACAGAAATTACTATCCGGCCTCAGCGATCTCCGGTTCGTTCTCGGCCGGCCGCTTAGTTTTGCCCAAATCTTTAACTTCTTCTTTGTCTTCGAAATCTTCAAATTTAAGATCCCAGTCTTCTAAGAATTCAGGTCCAAATTGATACTGAGACATACAGCACTCCTTAATAGAATGGATTGTAACACTGGCACAATACCCAACCAATATTCAGGAGTTAAAACGGGAGTATGAAGGATTTCTAAATAGAATGTGACTGTAATTTATGGCAAAAGAATGTAAGGGGGGGAGACCCCCTTACTAAGTAGTTAGCTTTATTCTAGTTTTTCACGAAAAGAATAGACCAGGGGTTTTAAGTCGGCCTTGTTCTTCTTTGTTCGTTTTGAGCATTTTCTGTTTAGCGTTCTACATTCTTTTAGAAGTTTTATTTGTTGCCGAAAGACAACTTCCATTTTTGTCCAGGCATCGATCTCATTCTGAAAATCGATTCCCATATCTTCGCCATGCGTGAAGCGAGCTTTGTCGAGCTCAACATGAGCGATCAAAAAGCCATTATCATCTGATGAAATTTTCATGATCATTCCTTGAAGTTGAGAGCGGTTAGTAAAATTTGGGAGACATTGTTTCGAGCTATTTTCGAAGAGAGATTAAATTATATAGCGGTTCCTCACCTAGGTCACTGATATATTGTTTAACCGACTTAATCCATTCTACTTAGTGATAATTCAATTCTTTATATAACGGAGAGTTTTTGTGGGGAGGAAAAAAATTCAGCTAAAACTCTTTTAAAAAACTAATTTAGATCAGTTTTTTTTCATAATCGTCCATGCTAGTCTTGTAATAAATGAAGAGAGGAGAAGGACCATGAACGTTTCAGTTGAAGAATACACAAGTCCAATTTTAGTAGTCGTCGATCCTGCCGCCAATCTGGACCAAGCGCTTGAGATGATGCAAGAAAATGGCGTCCGACATTTACCAGTGGTTCGCGATCAGAAAGTGTTAGGAATTGTTTCCGAGAGGGATCTTCTTCTTCACATCGGGAAAAACTGGACCTCTATGATGAAAGTGGGTGACATCATGAGCACGAACCTTCTTAGTGTTCATATTAATGATACATTAGGTGATGTGGCCTATCAGCTTTCATCCGAAAAAGTGGGCTCAGCGATTGTACTAGATGAAAACGAAGATTTATATGGCATCTTCACCACGACCGATGCGCTGAACGCCCTCGTTGAAATCATGAATCAGAATAATGATTAATGAATAAATTATTCATCTTGTTATTAATAGTAGGTTGCGCTCAACCTACTATTGTCTCACAAAAATATAACCGGAAAGAATGGAAGCATTGGACCGATAAAGACCGAAATTGTCTTAATACTCGTCACGAATTATTAAAATCCCGCTCTCTGACAAAAGTAACATATGAGAAAAATCGCTGTAAGGTAAAATCTGGGAGATGGGCCGATTATTACTATCCTGAGTATCATATCTCCGCTTCTGAGGTTGATATAGACCATTTGATTCCACTTAAAAATGCCCATCTTAATGGTGGTTCAAGGTGGAGTCTTAAAGATAAGGAGAAGTTTGCTAACGATCCGGAAAATCTCGTCATTACCAAAAAATCTTATAATAGAAAAAAAGGCGATAAGGGGATAGATGCCTGGCTGCCCGTACATAAGGATTACGCCTGTAAGTACATCAAGGATTGGAAGAGATTAAAGACAAAGTACAACCTGCAGTTTTCTCAGGCAGAGACCCACACTATTAAAGTGGCCCGCTGCCCTTAGGAAGTTCGACGGTAAAGACTGAGCCTTGATTAGGTTCGCTCATGACTGTGATTTTTCCACCATGTTCGCGGATGATGTGATTATTGATATATAGCCCAAGCCCTAATCCATTTATATCTTCCGCAGGAGCAATCCGCTCAAATTGATTAAAAATCCTCTCCTGATCTTGGAGGGCAATGCCTTTGCCTTTGTCTTCTATGTGAAGAAAGATAGCGCTGGGGCGATCTTCCAAACGAAGCTCTATTGGTTTACGGTTGCCGTACTTAATCGCATTAGTGATGAAATTTGTGATGACTTGATCCATTCGTTCCCGGTCGCAGGGATATATAACATCTGTGGGGCCAATGATTGTGGCCCTGACTCCATATGATTTTAACTGATCGTCGAAACGCTCGAGAACCTCTTTCAGTAGCTCATTTAAGTTAACCATTTTGATATTCATACTTAGTTTTTTATTGTTAATGCGAGAGATGTCTAGCATGTCATCAACTAATCTGGTTAAACGCTTAAGCTGGGAGTTGGTATTTCCTAAGAATTTTCTCATTAAAAGTGTTGAATCTATATCTTGGTCCAATTCGCTCACTATTGACTTTAGTACTTCAATTTGAAGTAAAAGTGAGGTTATCGGAGTCCGGAGCTCATGCGAAGCGACTGAAATGAAATCATCACGCAATTGGATAGCGTTTTTAGTGTCTTTAAAGAGACTCGCGTTGTCGATGGCAATGCCAGCATAGCGGGCCAGCTCCTGGGCCAGGGCCAGATCGGCATCATCAAAAAACCTGGCATGAGGTGGATTAAAGATATTGATTGAACCTATGATCTTGCCTCTGATCTGAAGAGGAACTGAAATGAAAGACTTTATTTGGATAGCATTGATTAGCTGAAGATACGCGTTGTTGTAACAATTATCTTTTAAATCATCCGGGTTTGTCACATTAATCAGTAAGGGTGTGTCCGTTTTAATCTGAGAAGGAAATATCTTCTGCAGTTGTTCCATGATCCTTTGGGTTTCAGGATCGCGATGTTTTGACGTTAAACGATTGATCTGATCACCTTCAATGACATCGACCATACATCCTTCAGCGAGATATTCAATGATCGAGGAGGTTACTCCTTCCAATACTTGATTAAGATCCAGAGTCGAAATAAGGAGATTTTTTACTCTGGCCAGAAACTCCTGATTGCTTTTAATCCTTTTTCCTTCACTGATGTCAGTAGCGATAAAGACACTAGCGAATGTTTTTTCATCAGGGTCGCGAATCGCCCCTGAAGTTATAGTGAAATGTGTGGTTGTGCCACTTGATCGAACGATACTTAGTTCTTTATTTAGCGATGAATCTGTTTTGAACTCTTTCAGAATTTCATTTACTTCACTGACATTGCCGATGATTTTAGTCATAGCTTCATTGTGAAATAACACTTTGCTATCGGTCTCAGTAACCATCACTCCAACAGGCAATTGCCGTAGAATCGCTTCGATTTGAGACTGGAGTTTGATCTTCTCAAGTTTATTAAATTTTTGTTCGCTTACATCTTGCTGAATGATGATAGCTTCATTAATTTCACCTTTACTATTTCTCAGAGGATAGATGAAGCCATTGGTCCAGCGTGCTCGACCTGGTAGCCCCACATCAATTGGGTTGTAATAAAACTCAGGGTAATCTACATTCTCCCCATTGAAGGCTTTAGAAAGTGCTTCATTTAGACCCTGGGAAATGAGGGTTGGGTCATTAAAAAAATCGTGACTGTTAATAATTTTCTCATTAACTAATTCCGTGGATAGACCCCATAACCTTTTATAAGCAGAATTTACTCTCAGCAATTTACCATGACGGGACATTATCATCATACTATGAGGGGATTGATCAAAAATGGCCTGGAAACGATTCAGGGATTCTGTTAGATCCTGGCAATCTTGAACGGACATAACGATGAGTTGCTTACCATCGTATGTGACGGTATGAGCATTGTACTTAACTAACAACGACTCCTTGTTGATGTATTCAATGAAGTGGTAGGAGTTAATGATTTCCTCACCCCGCAAAGCTCTTACCAAGGGGAATTGAGATGGAGGAGTAGGAGTGACCCCATCTGATTCCAGAATTGTAAAATTGGATTGCCATTCAGTGATCTCCATTTCCGGTTGCCATTTGTGTATCTGAATTGCTTTTCTGTTGGCATAAATAACATTGCACTTATCATCTGCAACGATAATCCCTTCATGTGTATTATCGAAAACAAGTTTGTAAAAGTCTGAATCAATAATCATATAGAATTGCTTTTTGAGGCGTACCAACAGGAAGGTCTTTGCCCTCTTAGATCTCCTAAATCCAAGTGGCAAGCTCCTGTCATTTCATCTGAGTATGTGAAATCAATTTCTTCTGAAACCTGGCAAAGCGCACCCTGGAGAAAAGTATCCAGTCTGCATTGAGCGCTAGAGTGAAGTCTGTAAGTTTGAGAGACTTGAAGAAGGTCAGGTGTATGGAATTCTGGAAATGGCTCTTGATGGATTTCTTGAAACATTTCAGCAACTGACTTTCCGGCCAGAGCTATCCTTTGGCAGAGCAGTTGTTCATGTTTAGTAGAAAAAGATTGGGCACACTGGTCAATCAGATAAACTGGCACCTGAACCTCTTTATTATCCCAAGTCTCATTTCGCCACCACTTACGAAGGCATTTACTGGTCGCAAAATAATCAGCTTGACCTTCAGCACTGGACCAGCGGTTGGTTCCTTTTTTAGGAGCTCCTCCTAAGTGGTGCCCTAGTTCGTGACATAAGATTAGCTTAAGTCCATCAGTGGTAAGCTTTTTATGTCGGGCCATTCCACCATAGATAGTAATAATCCAGGCATTCATGTCTCTTTCAGCGTAAGCATTAACGGAGTCTGAAGCCCATTGGCCATAGACTAATAAATCGGCCCTATGTTTTTGTTTAACTTCCGGAGCAAAGGTGGATTGAAAATTTTTAATGGTAGAGCGAAAGTTTTCTTCAGTCACACCTCTGGTTTCGCTGGCAAAGACAGCGAGGGAATAGATCCAGAGGAGTAAGATAATTTT
The DNA here is from genome assembly GCA_023432655.1 of Pseudomonadota bacterium. Classification (GTDB taxonomy): domain Bacteria; phylum Bdellovibrionota; class Bacteriovoracia; order Bacteriovoracales; family Bacteriovoracaceae; genus Peredibacter. The sequence goes on from JAEYUK010000086.1 coordinate 10,003, forward strand.
GATCATCAAAAAATTATAGAATAACGAGACACTCGTTGTCGAATCTTAGGGAAAGATTCATGTTGATCTGATTGACGTTAAGAGGCCATCAAAATAAATACACGAGGCGCTAAACACTCTCAAACGACTGGAGAAAACTATGTCTATCTTGGCCCTGGCCCTTGTCTCTCCTTTATTGATTAAAGTAAGTAATACAGGTTTTCTACCTCCCCAATGGGCACGTTCAGAAAAATGTGAAGTAGGGGAATCAAAAGTAATCCTTACCAGGACCTATGCTCATAAAACCATCCATTATCAATTTCCCTATCACACAGAAGATGGCACGATCGAGGAAATGATTGAAAAGGCCCGCCATGAAAAGCTCGTCTTTCAAGATAACGGCCTTTGTGATGGGCCCTCTACGGTAATAAAAGCTGGTGACGATTTACTGCTTTACTCGACCGGCGGCTGCGGTTCCCCTAAGAAAATTAGGCAGGGTCCTTATTCACTAGCTCTTCAAGACATAGCAAGCACCTTTTGTCCGACCACTCATTGACGCGCGGGGTAGTAGGCTTTTTACTTCCATGTTCACTCTCTGATAGGTAAAGTTATCGCACTTAAAAAGTGAGGATATATGAAACTATTAGAAGGTAAAAAAGCTCTTATTCTTGGTTTGGCCAATGACCGTTCCATTGCATGGGGGATTACACAAGCTTTTAAGGAGCAAGGGGCTTCGATTGCTCTTTCCTATATGAATGATGCAATTAAAAAACGAGTTGAACCTCTAGCTGAACAAGTTGGAGCTGATTTTATTTTTGAGATGGATGTGACTAACGATGCACATTATCCAGCAATGAGAGAAACGATTGAAAAGAATTGGGGAAAGTTTGATATTATCGTTCATTCTTTGGCCTTTGCTGATAAAGAAGATCTATCTCGCGAATTCCTTCACACAAGCCGCAAAGGTTTTGCCATGGCCTGTGATATCTCAGCCTTCTCACTGGTAGGGATCACTGATGCACTTCATGATTTATTGAACGATAATGGTTCTATTATCAGCATGACCTATTATGGCTCACAAAAAGTTGTGAAGAACTATAACGTCATGGGTGTGGCCAAAGCAGCTCTCGAAGCTTCAACACGTTATTTGGCCTACGATCTCGGACCACGTGGAATTAAAGTGAACTGTATTTCTGCCGGACCAATCAAAACTCTCGCTGCTTCAGGCATTTCCGGATTCAGAACGCTTCTTTCGCAGGTAGAAGAAATTTCTCCAATGAAGAAAAACGTTACTCCAGAAGATTGTGGTGGAGCTGCCGTTTACTTAGCTTCTAACCTTTCTGGTGGAGTGACAGGACAAGTTCTCTACGTAGATTCGGGATTAAATATTCTCGGCGGATTCTAGTGTTTTCCGCCGAACATCTTTTAAAAATGAAAGAGGGGATTTCTCTCTTTAATGAGCAAAAATATTGGGAATGCCATGAAGCTCTTGAAGATGTTTGGATGGAGGATCAGCAGGATCCTGTGAGAAATGTCTACTGGGCCGTCATCCAAGTGGCGGCCGCTTGCATCCATTACCGAGAGAAAAATCTTATCGGTGCTCAGGGAATGTTGGGGAAAGCAAAAGAGAAGTTTCGTCGCTGCCGAGATCAGCACCTTCTCTCTTCTTTAGCCTTTGATTATCTTGATTGGAATGAATTTGAAAAAATTGTGATGAATGTTCCTGAAGGAAAGAATTCACAGCTCGAAGACTTTACTGATATTTTTAATTTTAGGTTTAAAAATTATCCTGTGGATGGAATAAAATGAATGGTGTTTTAAAAGCATTTCCTGTCGCCGTGAGAATGATATTCACTGACCCAGTGAACTTTGTTCTGGCCATCTTCCCAACGCTCATTGCCCTAGGCCTATATATCTTTTCAATCGTGGCCATTTATAGAAATTCAGATCATTTTTCTACTTTCTTTCGTGGCTATATTTATACCGCCGATCAGGCGACTTTATTCGCCAAGATCTTAACCGGTATTCTAATCATTTTTTTCTTTTTCCTGATGAGCTGGACTTTTATTATTGTAGTTGGAGTGATCGCTGCTCCCTTCAATTCACTTTTGAGTGCTCGAATCGAAACGAAGTTAGTAAAAAAAATCTACATGGATGAGGATCAACAAAAAGCTCTGGCAGAAGTTAAAAAGGGCATGGGTCAGACTTTTATTAATGAAATAAAAAAGTTAGTGGTAATTGGTATCATGGCAGCCTTGGCCTTCTTCTTTAATTTATTCCCTCCACTTTATCCGGTGGGATTTATCCTGGTGGCCACATTGCTGGCCGTTCAGTTTGTCGATTACTCCTGGTCCCGACATGATCTGCACTTCGGCGCTTGTGTCAAAGATACCTTTAAAAACCTGCTTCCGTATTCAGCTTCGGGGGCCATCTTTTTAATGATGGTTGCGGTTCCTCTGGTTAATGCCATTGTCCCCGCACTGGCCACAAGCTACTTTACTGTCTTGTGGCTTCACCGCCAAAAGAAGATCGACTTAACTCTTTAAGTTTAAAGAGGTGTGGACTTACTTCCAATAAGTCTCTGTCCCAGTCTCCAATATTGGCGACGGAACGATAGGTGCTATTAAGGAATTTCATCAGTGTTTCTGCCGGATTGGCCGAAGTGCGGACCACGTCGTAGGGGAGAATGAATTCTTTTAAATCCTGATGATAGAAAGCCTCTGGCGGCTCGATCTGGGCCTTGTTAAATCCGGCCGGTTCAGGATAAGCATAGGCATAGAAAGCGGCATGCGGATACATCTCGTTACCTGGCCAGAAACCACAACTCATGACTTCATGTGAATAAGCTTCTCTCACAACTTCATCGGAAAGATGAGGAACACCTCCTGGATGCTCAGGAGCTCTTCTTCCGGAAAAGCGCGTGACAGCTAAATCAAAACTTCCCCAAAAGAAATGAACCGGACTACTTTTACCAACGAAGTTTGAGCGAAATTCCTGGAAAACATTATGGCATCTGACTAAAGCTTGAAACCATTCGGAAACTGCTTCCCGATCGTAAGTAGCATGAGTGTGGTCCTGGTCAAAAGGTATAGCATTGACCACTTCATTTGGTACCGGTTCAAAAGTGGCCTGTATGTTCATTACATTGAGCCCTTCTAAAAATTGTGCATAAAAGTTGGCGACACTTTCATTTTTTAAAGGGATGAGATGACTCTTTCCAAAGCTATCCTGCATTTGTAGCTCATGTGTGAAGAAATCAAAATCAAGGGTCATTGCTCGATCTCCCAGCGGGATAGTCGAAGTCGTAAGGCCCCTGGCGGTGAGGTAGAAAGTTGTGTTCCAGGAGTGATTGGTCCAGGGTGATTTACAGAGCCTGAGCTTTCCGGCAATTTGCAACCAAAGATGGAGAGTCTCGTAAGTTGATTTCCATGTTTTATACTCAAGTTTGGGCCACTCAGTTATCATAAAGACTCCTTGATAAGAGGAGTCTACGGGGCCTCATGGATGAAAAAAAGGTGCAAGGAAGCTTGAGACTTGTGTCTAAATTGTCGATAATAGTCCAATGGAAAAAGAACTGGATAAAGAGATCAAGGTCATTGCCCTTAAGCTTCCTTCTGACTTACAAGAGAGGATTTTAACTTTTCCTTTTCTTCATGCCATCAGTGAGTACTACCCTAAAGCGGTACTCCATTTTATTACACCGAAACATCAAGTCGAAGTTCTGAATCTTCTCCCTTTTAAAGCTTATTATCATTTGTACAACGAAGATGAGATGAACAACATTTTCGATGTTCATCGCTTCTGTGCTAATGCCAATATCTATAATGTCGACTTGTTTATTTCCCTGACCAATTCATTTGTTGACGCTTGCCTTGGACTTGGATTACGGGCCAAAGAACGAGTGGGCTTTAGTGATAATTGGAAAACTCTGGTGTTGACTAAAAAGATACCTCGACCTGTAGGCCATCATGTAGTGGAAGATTTAAACCAACTTTTCCAGTTAGTAGTAGGACATGACGTTGATAAACGAATGCGAGTTTTGTCACGCCCATTGGATTATATTCTTCCAAAAGAAGAAGAAAAGTCAGAGCAGCCGCCTTATGTTGCGATTAATTTATCTCCTCTGAGGGAAGCCGTCATCGAAGATGAGTGGATTGATTTAGTGACACTTTTTTCAGATCAAAAAATTGTTTTTTTTGCTTCAGAGGAGCCGGTAAAAGTAAAACTCTTAATGGATACTTTTCTTGCTCGATTGCCAAAGACTAATACCTACGTGAACTTTGTTTATTACGACTGGATCGAACTAGGGAGAATGCTCGCTCACTCGGCTGGTGTCATAACCTATTCTGGTGCAGCCGGTGCTCTGAGTGCTTACGTTGGGGCTCGACCGATTATCCTCTATGAAAATGAAAACCCTCAGAAAACGGGCCCATTTTATTTTATGACTGATGTCGCGATTATGGGTGTTAATGATCCAACATTGGTGAATTCCATTCAGTCCAAAGATGTCTTAAAGAAAAGAGTCACCTTTGATATGACGAAAGTTTTTGAGAAGGCCTGTGAATTCTTTAAGCTTTAAAGTTCCGAATATCTCTTATCTTTACTGAAGATAAAATTAGTATTCCTTCCATTATCCCGAGAGATAATAAAATACCCTAGATTCGTGAAAGCAAAGCAAGTCAAAGATTGAGGTATGTCGGCCAAAAGTTGTGAGCAACTTGGGGCTACTTTAATAATGACTTCATCTGTCCGGCATAATAAGCGGCTGTTAGTTAAAAAAATCAGGGCATTCTTTGCACTTTCATTATCCAGAAATTCTTTGCCATCATGCCATTCGTCCCGAGTTAATTGGTGGAGACCGGAATGCTTATTGTAGGGAAGAAGCTTATCAAGACAGGTTAATGACTGAGAGTAAGAGATCTGGCTGAAGAATAAAAATAGAAAACTTACGAAGGCCATTTGATACATAAACTTGATCCTTTGTTATAAGTATTTAAGCGCCGAATTAAATTAACTTCAACATAATGTTTTAGTTGGAATAGTTGAGTATATTGCATTAGGTGACGAATTTTGATTCGCAAGGCTTAGATCTTCTGAGTTGAATAAAGTAGTTTTTTAATAAACCGGAGATTTACACGTGAAAAAAAAATTACTCATTTTTGCCTCTCTTATCTTAAGTAATGGCCTCTTTGCCGAAACTCTCAAGGGCTGGGACTTAAGCGCCTATGGTTGGATCAAGACTGCCGTGATAGGTGCTTCTGAGAGTTTGGGAAGTTTTAATAATGTGAATCAAACGGCACCCACGCAGGCGGCGCCTCATTTAAACAGTCTTAGTTCGGCTTCTCGTTTATCTTTTCAGGCTCAACAAAGTAGGATTGGCGCTTTACTTAAAAAGAATAAGGATGTCACTGGACGTTTTGAGATTGATTTTTTTGACATAAATAAATCTTCTCCAACAACTCAAATGAATCCTCGTCTCAGAATCGCTTCCATTACCTATTCGAAGGATTCCTATAAGTTCATCGTTGGCCAGGATTGGGATTTATTTTCTCCGGTAAATGGATTTACTTACTCCCACGTAGGAATGTACTTCATGACAGGTAATACGGGCTTTATGAGGCAACAAGTCCAAATTTTAAAAGATGTTTCTTCCTGGGAACTAGGAGCAGCTTTAGGTCTGGCCGGAAGTAACCCCGGTATTGCAGAATCCGACCTTGAAGCTACAAAATCTCCTAGCTACGCTGTGAGATCCAGCTATAAGTTAGATAAAGGACGTGTCGGGGTTTCAGCGATTTATAGCACTCTAAAGTACTCTGAAGTCAGTAATGCCAGACACGACGATTACGGAATAAATGCTTTTTTTGAGCAAGCGGCCGGAGAATTCTCTTTAAAAAGTGAAGTCTATTTTGGCCAGAATCTAAACAACATTGGGACACTCTCATTAGGTAAAGGAACAGCCACTTCAGATGTAAAAGAGTTAGGGGGAATGTTTTCTTTACTTAAAAAAGTTGACGACAGAAACGGCTGGTACGCCGGGGCCGGATTTGCATTGATTACAGAGCCCTCAGAGCTCGAGAGATTAAGTCTTAATGCTTCTCGTGTCGTTGTGAATCCAGGTATCAAAAGAAACTATATTCTCAGATTTGGCTGGGAATACAAAATCGCCGAAGACCTTGCCTGGTTTAGCGAGGTTTCCCGTTTTGAAACAGTCTATAAGCTTCCTGGGAGAGACCAGCTAAATATCGCTGGCAGTTTAGAGTCGGGACTTCAATTAAACTTCTAATTAAAATATTCCCTCCGAAGACGGCATATTTTTTACATGAAACTTTCTAAGATCTGATTTAAGGACTGAAGTTTTTCCTGGAACATTCGGGCCTTCTCTTTAACCTCTTCTCTAACTTCTTCTGGAGCGTTATTCATGAAGTTTTGGTTATTGAGTTTCCCTTCAACTTTTTTGTACTCATTCTGAGTCTTTTCCATATCCTTTTTAATTCGATTCACTTGTTCTGTGATGTCGATTAATCCTTCTAATGGAATAAAGATTTCCGTATGGGTGGTTGCCAGGGAAGCCGATTTCTTTGGACGCTCTTGAGACTTATTACGAATGGTTCCTGACTTAACGTTGGCGAGATCTTTCAGGAAATGACGAGACTCATAAATAAACTTTGCGAGTTTTTTATCATCCGTGAAAAGTTTCACATCGATTTCGTCTTTCGGTTTCATATTAACTGAAGAGCGGATATTTCTTACACCGGTGGTAACATCAATGAACTTATTCATCATTTCCTGGACTTCAGGGTTTTCTAATGAGGAATCGAACTCTACATATTCCTGACCAATCAATAGATTGTTTTCATCTTTTTCAAGATGAGACCAGATTTCTTCAGTGATGAATGGCACGATCGGATGAAGTAGGTTCACGATTTTTCTGAAGCAGTACTTCAGCATGGTGGCCCTGATGATCTTGGCTTTCTCATCTTCTCCATAAAGAATGTTTTTTGATAGTTCGATATACCAGGAACAAAATTTGTCATACACAAAGGAGTAGATGGCAGCGCTGGCATCATCAAAACGATAGACTTCCAGTGACTCGTTCATAGTTTTAGCAACGGTATTAAGTTCGGCTAAAATCCATTTGTCATGCAAATGCCATTCAGATTTTACCGGTAACTCATCTTGTGCTTTATCCAGATATGGATAAATAAAACGGAAAGCATTCCATAGTTTATTAACAAAATTTCGGTAGCCTTCAATTCTTTCGGGGTCGAGGTTAAGGTCGCGGTTATAGCCCGATCCTGCGGCCAGAGTGAATCTCATCGCATCAGCACCATACTGGGAAACCATATCGAGTGGGTCGATCCCGTTTCCTAATGACTTACTCATCTTGCGGCCTTGTTTATCGCGAACAATGGCGTGAATATAAGTGTCTTTAAAAGGTGCCTTGCCGGTGACTTTCATACCCATCATCATCATTCTAGCAACCCAGAAGAAAATGATATCAAAGCCTGTCACCAGGGTAGTGTTAGGGTAGAATTTATCAAAGCCTTTTGCATTCATGGCATCAGCATCAGGCCAGCCTAGTGTGGAGAGTGGCCACAGTCCTGATGAGAACCAGGTATCCAGAACATCCGGATCCTGGAAAATATCTGTGTCACGACACTCGATACATTCGGTTGGTGTTTCTTCACTGGCCCACTGGTGATCGCAGTGGCGGCAATAATATACCGGAATCTGATGACCCCACCAAAGCTGACGGGAAATACACCAGTCTTTGGGATTTCTTAACCAGGCAAAATAAGTATTCTCCCAACCTTTCGGGAAGAAAGTCATATCCCCATTCTCAACAGCTTCAACCGCTACACGTGCCATCTCTGTGGTATTTAAGAACCACTGCTTAGAAACCATTGGTTCAACGATTTCATCCGAGCGCTCACCATGGCCTACAGGGTGAACGTGATCTTTTTTATCAATGAGGGCACCCAGCTCAGTTAAAACTCTTTCAACTTCTGCACGAGCGTCTTTGGCCTTGAGTCCTTCAATTTCTGGGGCATTTTTATTGAAGGTTCCATCTTTATTAAGAATATTGATGATTGGAAGTCCGTTGCGTTTTCCAATTTCAAAGTCATTAAAATCATGGCCCGGAGTTACCTTTAGACACCCAGTTCCTTTTTCTATGTCAACGTGCTCGTCTCCAATAATAGGAACTTCGCGGTTACAGATAGGGACGATGGCCGTGAGTCCAATGAGGTCTTTGAAGCGTTCATCTTCTGGGTTTACCGCTACCGCCGTGTCGGCGAAAATAGTCTCTGGTCTGGTGGTAGCGATAACTAATTCGATATTCGGATCTTCTTTCACTTTATATCTTAAGTGATAGAAGTGGCCTTTTACTTCCTTGTGCTCAACCTCGGCATCGGAAATGGCCGATTGTAAGACTGGGTCCCAGTTAACAATATAGTCTGACTGATAAATAAGTCCTTCGTTATACATCATGACGAAAAATTTCTTCACCGCTTTGTTAGGAATGTCATCCAGCGTGAAAGTTGAGTAGTCCCAGTCACAGGAAACACCCATTTTTTGCTGCTGGTTTACAATCTCCGAACCGTATTGTTCTTTCCAGGCCCAAATACGTTTGGTGAATTCTTCCCGTCCTAAATCGTGGCGGTTTTTCTTCTCTTCTTTCCAGATGAGTTTTTCAACAACTGCCTGAGTAGAAATACCGGCATGGTCAGTTCCAGGGATCCAAAGTGTTTCATAACCCTTCATTCGCTTAAAGCGAACAAGAGCATCCTGAGTGGTGGCATCAAGGGCGTGACCCATGTGAAGTTTCCCCGTCACGTTTGGTGGGGGCATGAGGATGGTAAAGCTTTCTTTCTTCTTGCCGGCTTTAGGTTTGAAGGAAGCCTTCTCCATCCATTTTGCATACCACTTATCTTCAGCGGCTTTGGGGTCAAACGTCTTTGGAAGATTATTTTCGATTTCCATTATTTTGTTCCTTCTAAGATTTCATCAAAGGTAATTGTGATTTCGGTCCTGGCCTTAACATCTCTTTTCTTTATTTCACTTTCTGAAACAAAGACGATGTAAGTTACATTCTTCTTGTCTGAATAGTTGAAGACTTTTTTGTGTTTAGCTTCACCTAGATAGAGTTCGACTTTTTGATTTCTTTCACGAAGTTTTTGAGCAAGCTTCATGGCCGTTCCTTCACTGGCCGAGTCCACATAGGCGACCAGGAAATCCAGCTCAGGTCGTGAAAAATCCGGCATGAGATTATGGCTGGTTAAAAAATCAGTTAGCGGTACTTCTCCTAAGCCAATTCCCACACCTTCTAAAGCGGGTTCATTAAAAATTTGTAAAAGATTTGCGTACGATCCGCCTCCGGCAATGGCCCGGCGATTATCGGGATGCTTATCAAAGATTTCAAACACGATGCCCGTATAATAATCTAAGCCTCTCACGATGGACGGCTCAAATTTTACATACTCTGATAGGCCTTGCATTTCAATTTTATCGAAGAATCCATAAAGAGAGGTCATCATTTCTTCCAACAAGACGTACTTGGTGGCAAAAGCTTTCACTTCATCAATGGTTTTTAGATTTACAAAGTCTTCAAAGACTCGCGCCTTATTATCGTCAGCAGTTAAGTTCTTTACTTCAGCGCTGAACTTCTCGGCCGGCATTTTATTTTTAGCGTCTACAAGCTTGTAGAGTTTTTTTGTGGCAACCGGATCAAGGCCTATGAGTTCACCAAAAACCAGATCCACAAAACGTCTGTCATTGACCATTACTTCGAAATGCTCATGAGAGGCGCCGAAACTTTTTAGAAGTGTGACGGCCAATTGAATAATTTCGACTTCGCCATGCTGTCCGCCTCCGAAGATATCAGCGTTGTATTGCCAGAACTCACGGAGTCTTCCTTTTTGAGGTTTTTCATAGCGCATGAGATTGGGAATAGCGTACCAACGAAGAGGCTTTGCCACTTCACGATGGATCTGGGCCACCATGCGTGCCACAGTTGGAGTCATTTCAGGTCGGATGGCGACCTTCCTTTCACCGCGATCGGTGAAGGAATAAATTTGTTCGTTAATCAGTTCTTCACCGGACTTGGCCAGATAGAGATCTACTTCTTCCAAAAGTGGGCCGTCATAGGGTTCATAAGCAAAGCGCTCTGAAACTTCGGCCATTTTTTGAAAAATAAAATTTCTGAGTCGCATCTCTTTAGGGAAAAAATCCCTGGTTCCGCGGTAGGGGAGTTTATTGAGTGCCATACATGTCCTTTTGTCTGCGGCTTTGCGAGTGACAGTATACTCTTTTTGACTCGATGACTTATAGTGTTATGGTGCCTTCTCTTCTAACTCTTTGGAGAGTTCATCAGAGATTGGACTTAAGTCGTCGGGACTCAGATCCTGCAGTTGTTCCTGGGCTTCGGTTTTGGCCTGTTCCGACTGCTCTTTGAGTGACAGAGGAATATCGTCTTGCTGCATGCGCTTAATGTCTTCCGGATGAAGCTCCAGGAGTTTTGCCGGAATGTTAAAAATTGTGACCTTGGTGCCAGTCTCAGCACTAGAGGCATATCTTTTAAACAAAAGAGACCTTTCATTGAGACGCTTCAAGATGATCCATGAGACATCTTTGGTTAGCTGGTTAAACTCGGTGGTGCCGAGGCTATCCATTCTGTCGATCCACGGAAGTAGGTAGTTCAGGTATCGGGCAAAGCGCACGGCTTGAGATTTTTTGGCATCCGAAAAGGCCTGTGGGTTAAAGCTCTGGGCCGTAATAAGACCCAGGGATTTGCGGTAATTGAGTTCCGCCATGATGGAGCGCCAAATCCATTGAGAAAAAGGGGTCAGGTATTTTTGCTTTTCTTTAAAACTACTTTCTAATCTTTCGAGCAGGAAAGTCGTTACATCAAAGCTTCTCACTTTTACAAACTTATGTTCCAGAACGTTTTTAATGACCTCGGATTTCATCAGCATGAAGATGTGTTCTTTGCCTAGAAAGCCCAGGTTCTCGTCTAAATCCTTACAGATTCCCACCAGTTTAATCTTTTCGGCAGATGTCTTCGTGCTGAGTTTTAACGATTCAAAAAGATGATTGAATTCCAGAGGAACCCTGTCGTTAACAGTCTTGAAGTCTTTGTCAAAACCCCAGGCACCGGTAGAAAATATTAGCAGCATCATTATTTTATAAATCAATCTGCAGCTCCTCTCTGGTCGGGACAGCTTTTAAAATATCTTCACCCAGATTAAAACTTCCTTCAACGACGAAAAACTCGCCCCTCATAGGGATAAGAACTCTGCCGTCCATTTCGATTAATTGAGTGACATGTTTCAGATTGGATTTTGCTTCAATCTTCTTGGTTTTAATTTCCAGTTTAACGACTTCACTTACTTTATAATTAAGTTCTTTATCCCAATTTAAGGTCTTGATGAAATAGAGAGAATCGGGACGACAAACCATGTTGCCGGTATCTTGCTCACTTGAACTGTATAGTGAAGTTAATCCGGCCGAGCCTACGATATCCTGGAATTTAATATACTGAATGCTGCTTCCGCGGTTAACCCCGTCATATGGAAATTCTCCTACGGCAAGATAGTCATCTCCTGAACACACTTCCAGTCGAGTCGCCGATTGAGAACTCTTATAAATTATCTTACTTTGTTTGGTAGATAATTTATAAGAAACCAAAGCGGAATAACCACTTTCATTGATGTCTGTATAATAGATTAAATCCGCTGCCAGCATTTCCACTTCCGGCACAAAAAAAGGATTTGCTTTCTTACTGAGCTTAATCTCGTACTTTTTCTGGGTGAGAAGATTCTGAATGTGAATTGTCTTCTCCAGAGGGTCATAGAAAGTCATCCATTCATCGGCCAGATGAAGACGGGCATTTTTACCTTCGCCAATTAATCGCGAAACGCTATTGCCGTAATCGACCACAAAAATACGATGCTTCTTTAAAAGATTCATTTCAGCATGTGGACTGGGTATAGATTCGATCGCCAGACGATTTTTATATCGGCTTCCAGTGACGATAAAATCATTCTGTTGACCTTCGTTTAAGAAGTCCATACTTCGGAAGCTGCTGACAAAACCGAGGACACCCGGTTTTTTCTTTATGTAGGCGTAGCGCCCATCCATACTTATAAATCTCAAAGTATCAGAAGCATGTTTGGTAAGAAATCGGGGTAATTCTTTTTGAGCATTTGCACTTAAGGCAAAAAGTAAAATACTAATCCAAAGCATACAAAGTCCAAAGTTTTAGAGGATGAGTACGCTGATAATTTTTTACGGCGGAATAGACATTGCTCCAGCTAATAAGACGAGGGGCCTGTACCGAATCAGCAGAGGTACGGACGACGAATACCGTTTTATCTTTATTATTTAATATGCCATTCAGGATAAACGGAAGTGGGCTACATTGATTAAATGACTGTGCCTTAAAAAATGTAGGTAACAGGTCTTCAGCACATCCGACTCCATGGATGATGCTACTCTTCGACTTTTTAAAATAATTCTGGGCATTAGAGAGCGTGTTAATTAATTGCCCTTTCTTTTTAAAATCATGAGTTAAAAGATAGTTCTGTGAGAAGCGTTCTTCACGGACAGTGCGCGGAAAGTAATCGATGGTCACTCTATTTTTTAGCTTAATAAAAGTAATGGGATTGTTATTATAGAGGATCTTGTGCTTGCACTCGGAGATATAGCATTGTTCTCTTTCGTAAATAATGTAACACCCGGACTTGTACTGAAGAATCAGCGGATTGTAGTCTTTGGAATCAAGCATCTGGCATTTTAAACTTTGATCCGCTCCGCGAGTTTTCTGAAGGATATTGGCGACCACATAGGTATAAGACTCCGGCAGGACTCCATACTGTCCAATGAATGTTTGTTGGCAAACTTCCCGATCGGCCAATTTGTCATGGTAGCAGGCTTCTAGTTGCCAATTTTCATTATTATCGAAAGTTTTGTTGAAGTTATAAGTCATACCGGAAGACACAACTGAACATGCCCCGCTGGAAGGAACTGAACCACCATTCCCGAAGTGATGTAGGATGCGGCCCAAATTCGTCGCGATTAACTGATCTGAGTTACCTGGGCAATCACGGTAATTAGCATTCAACGAAGAATGATTTAACGCCTGAGACAGTTGGTCGCAGTCTGGTTGAGGACGAAGGCCGCTATTTTCATTGGTAGGGTAAAGACAAAGATCTGGTTCTTTCTTGAGCCTTGCAAGACATGCAGAATATTGAGGATCAGTTAGGTCTCTTTTAGAGATGACCTGGCGGCAGATGTCCTCGGCATAGATTTTTTCTTTCTGACCACCTGAAACTTTCGTCCAAAAAGAAACATTGAGAAACTCTTCGCAAAAAAGATTTTCATCATCAAGGTGCTTACAAATATTTTCGATGTAATCTTTTTGCAACAAGCTTTGTTTGGAATCAAGGATTTTAGCGACTGCTTGGCGCTGCTGAAGATCCTTTGGATTCCCGCCACCGGATCGGGCTTCTTTACTATATTCGTAAATTTGGCAAAGGAATGGTGTCTTAGGATTGTTGACCCACCCTAAATGGATATTCCGGCATTGTTCAATCCCGGTTGGAATGGTGAAATCAATTTCTTTTAAAGTATCGCCCAAGGTTTTCACCTGAAAGAGGGGAATCATCTTTTGAGTTTCCGGACACTCCTCATTCACCACTTTGTTCAGAAAGTCTTTCTTGTTCATGATCGCCGACTGCCTGGTGTCCTTTTCGACATAGGTCATGAGAACATTCGTGATCTTCCCTTCAGCACTTTTAAGCAGGTCAGTGAGGATGGCTTCATAGAAACGGCATTTATCGGCTCCCGCCATTTTCAGATAGCCAGGATCAGAATGAAGGATAATTGAATTTAAAAAGTCTGGTTCGAGTTCGAGCTGGGTTACATTTTTTGCGTCATTAAAAATGCGACCATTCTTAATCAATACATCCTGGCGCTTATTATACTTTTCTGTGTCTATTTGGATGAGTTTCTCGAAAGTCTGAACAATGCCGGGATATTCAACTTTGGCCGGGGTTTCAAGAGGAGTGGTTTGAGCAAAGGAAGAAAGGCACAGTCCGGAGAGGACTGTGCCCAGTATTTTTTTATAAAACGGATTTGGCCAAAATGGAGGCAACATCTTCAACTTGAAGTTCCTCAGTTGTTTTTACAGTCCCTTTAGAGGAGTTAAAGTTAATCATACAATATGAGCACGATGTTGCAAGTTTTGGAGCTTTCGTATCGCCGATTTGTTCCAGACGATTTTCGGCCAGATGTTTACCTTCTGGAAGCTCGTACCACATGTTTCCTCCGCCCATTCCGCAACAAAGGGCCTTGTCTTTGTTTTGAGGCATTTCAACCAGCTTAACTCCAGGAATTGAAGTGAGGATATCTCTTGGAGCATTGTATTCGCCATGGTGACGACCGAGATAGCAAGGGTCGTGGAAAGTAAGCTCGTCAGCTACACTTTTAAGGGCCTTTAATTTACCAGAACGAAGGAGTTCAGAGAGAAGTTCCGTGTGGTGAACTGTCTCAAAGACACCGTCTTCGAATTTTGCGTATTCTTTACCGATAGTATGAAGACAGTGAGGACAGTGAGTGACGACTTTATCAAAAGTGTACTGTCTCATATTGGCAATATTCTCAATCGCAATCTCAAAGAAAGAGTACTCATCACCAAAACGACGTACCGGATCCCCGTTACATTTTTCGGTTTTACCCATAACAGCGAAAGAAACACCGGCTTTTTTAAGAAGATTAACAGTGTCTTTTACCACTTTCTGGTTAGAAGCATCGTAGGAACCGGCACAACCAACGTAATAGAGATAGTCGACTTTTTTACCTGCTTCAATGACCGGAACATCCTGGCCTTGGGCCCAGGCAAAACGATCATCTTGAGAGATTCCCCAAGGGTTTCCGTTATTTTTAATCTTATTTACAGCATCGGCAGCGGCCGGAGGGAGATCTCCCAGAGTGAGGGCCTTATAACGTTTAAGATCCATGATCATCTGAACGTGTTCGATGTTGGCCGGACATTCTTCCATACAGGCGCCGCAGGTGGTACAGGCATCAAGCTCATTTGAAGCGTAAACAGGTGCTTCACCCCAAAGTTCCACGTCAGTGGCCGGATTCGCCACCATCACGTCACGCATTTTAGTTACAATAAGTTTTGGATCGAGAGGTTTTCCGGCCAGGTTTGCAGGACAAACAACCGTACAGCGTCCGCACTCCACACAGGCCAGGGTATCGAGACGCTCTTTCAAAGACGTTTCCGATGTTTTTCCTAGGCCAAAAGTTTCTGCATTTTCATCCTCGAAATTCATGGGATTAAGAACAGCTCCACGACGGTATGGTGTCAGGAGAGCGTTGAAAGGGAGAACCAGAATGTGAAAAAACTTTGAGTGAGTTAAGCTGGCAACGAAGAACATGGTATTTACCATGTGAAGAAGCCAGAGGGTCTTATAGGAGCCGGCCAGAAATTCTTGTGAGAATCCCATTAACCCGATCAGTCCACCTAGGGAGTAACCGATGGGAGACCAGAAGCGCTCGCCTTCAGGCATATTGGTGACGTAAATGCGAATACCTTCCAGTAAAAAACCAATCACTACCAATGCAATGAGCATGGCGTACATGAATTTTTCCTGATTCGGACGAGTGGCCGAGAGCTGAGGCTTTTTAACAACGTAGCGGCGATAGTAAGCAAGTCCAATTCCTAGTAAAACAAAAAGTCCGCCGATATCTGCCAGGAATGAAACAACAATGTAAGTTGTCCCTTTAAAAACTTTAAAAGGAGTGTCAGCATGAATGGCCACTAACTCTGTGGCGATGAATAGAACAAGAAATCCCCAGAAGATCATCGAGTGGAATACATTCACGTAGGGATTACGAGGAACTTTACCCTGGAAGAAAATAGTTTTTAAAAAATTTCCAATGTTGAGATTTTTAGGGAGGAGATCTTTTATATTTTTTCCATGGGCCGTAAGATAACGGTATTTCGGTAAGAGACCTGCAGCAAAAACAATTGTGGCAACTGGCAAGAGGGCATACATCAATACCTTCATCCATGTTGGGATCATCCACATGATTTGCCGACTAGCTTCTAATTCCATTTGGCCTCCTAAAATTGCGCCGAATCAATTATGAAAGAAACATCTTAAGACATTTACGTAAAAATGTTTATACTAAGACTATTATTTTATTCGCTAGAAGGCTTCATGGGTAGCTATTTTCTTACGACAATCAACGTTCTCTTAGCACTGTATTGTGTGGTGGTCTTCATCAAAATGATTGTTCAGTTCGGTTTACCAAACCATCCGGCAAGGTTCACCCTTTATCTGGTTTGTCTTTGTGTGACGGCTTATTTTACCTTAAAAGCGGCGGCTGGCCTGGGTTTCTTGGCACCAGTTTACTACTTACAATGGCGCAGTTTCCCTCTGGTGGCGGGAAGTATCGGACTCCTTTTGCAGGTCATCACTACCTTGGGGCAAATGGGCATACTCCAGCAGAAAATATTCTCGCGGATGCCGCTCTTAGGTGGATTGATCGTCGTTTCATTTTTTTCCATGCACACCGAGGTGATAGTAGGACTAGCACTTGTTTTGGCGACGCTATTCCTTACTGTTTCAGTTGGGAAAGCTCGCTATCAAAAACGTATGTTTTTCAAAATGGTATTGTTTCTGGGCCTTTTTGGTGCGTCTACTCTGATAAACGAGTATTGGGTTTATGCCTTGGGAGAGCTATTTCTTTTTCCGGCCTTGTTCTACTTTTTTATATTTCAAAAGACATTCGGTATTGCCGCCATGATGGATGATTATCAAGCCGAAAGTTCAGGAGCTCTTACATGAAATGGTTGTTACTGTTCTCATTGATGGGGTGTGCTCAAGTGACGAGCCTCAATTTAAAAAAACATCAGTTTGGGCTTCTCCCAACTAAAATAATCTGGTTTCAAGTGGCCGGTTTGGAAGAAGAGCAGTTGGCGATGCTTCGCTTTCAGCAAAGTGGTGAAAAGTTTACTTCTTTTGAAGACAACATCTGTGTCGGCCAAACCTGGAATTACAATCTCTACAATCTTAGAAATTCTGCCGAAGCCACATTCCTTTCTCAGATCACAGGTAAAAAGAATATTAAAAATAACTGTGAAGACAGTCAGATGCGGCCAATTTGGAATTACATTTATGGCAACGGCTACAATACCGGTGTGCTTGAAAGCGGGGCTGCTGGTGCTGAGAAACTCGCCCATTTCAATACTTGCGGAGAGCAGGGAGTCGTTTTTTTAAGCTCCCTTCATTATTGGTCGCGAACCCGTCCTGAAGCCGGCGCTCCGACTTTTCACTACTCGGAAGAGATAGAAGTTAAGCCTAATCAAATTAGCTATGACCGCACTTGCGGTGACAATGATTGTGGAGCGAGAATTTTGGATGACTTCAAATCGATCTACGAGAAATTTAAAAAACACTCGCAAAAACATTTATTCATCGTGCGGGATTTTTCTTACCTTCATGCTCTGGATAAAGGTGATTTTAAACAGGCGCGACAGATCCTGGCCGATCTTGAGCGCACATATGCGGAGGCCTTAAAATATACCAGTAGTTCCGATTATCTGGTACTCTTGACCACTGGTGATTCGCGCTTTGTTGATATGCCAGAGCAGGGTCGTGGCTGGTTTGAATTTGAAAAAGATTATAAAAATGCGAAGGTAAAAAGAACCAAACTCACTAACATGGTTCTGGCATCTGGGGCCCGAGCCGAAAATTTTTGCGGCATGTACGATGATGCTCAGGTTTTTGAAAGAATACTTTCCGGGCCTAAGCAACAAGGATTGGAGCTGAAAATAATTAATCCGTTCAAATAGAACGGACTAATTATTAATGAGCTCTGATTTATTGATGTTGTAAATTTTACGACAGTAATCACACTTAATTTCGACCATTCCATTTTCATCAAAGAGCTCGTCTAAGTCACCTGCATACAACCCTCGAAGGTTCATAACCATTCGGTCTTTGGTGCATGGGCAAAAGAAACTGATCTGTCTGCTGGCAAGATAAGAGAAGCCCTGAGCTTCAAAAAGGTTCACGATCTTTTCGATATCATTTGGAGCTGATTCAAAAACATGGTGGAAAAATTGAGAATGTTTTTTGATGAATTGTTCACGTGAATAAGTTTCTTCATTGTTTGTCGTGTTGACATTGATAGGAGGGAGTTTAGTCACCATGATAGATTGATCACTTAATTCTCCAACCACGACTTCTGAATTAGTTTGATAGGATTCAGAAAGAACTTTGTTAATGACCTCTCTGGTTTCCACTTCTTTAAGATCCAGTACCGAAGTATAGGGAGCTTTCTGATTTTGGAAAATTTTAGTCACGCGGACTTTTCCCGATATTTTCATTGGGAATTGATTAAATTCCTCAGGGAGTAAAAGTGTACGGGTATGGCCCGCGCTGTTTGTTTCAATTTTTAATCGGAAGTAGGGATCTTCTGAATCAATATAGAGCCCAAGTGATTCACCCGGTTTAAGGAAGAAAACGATGGGAAGAAGACCCAGGAAAGTATCTCGGAAGTATGCGAATCCAGAACCTTGCATGGGATGGAGGAGAACCAGGTCGTGAATAAGTTTTTGACCTTCCAGAAAATGAACATTGAAGCCATTTTTGTGGTCTAAAAAACTATATAAACGGCTTTCAGCTAACATCGGGTACTCCTTGCAATTTTTGATTCATAATTTATAACCCAAGAGCGGTTTTTTGTTAATCTTTCTCCTGGGGAAAGGTAGAATCATTTTACTTATGATGCAGATAGTATATTTCTCTCAAAAAGAGCAGTTTTTAACAGCGCTCAATGATTATCAAGGTGAAAAAATCTTTATTACGCCCAGTCCTGCCAAGGCTGACGGATTGAGAGAGAGACTCATTAACTTCCCCGGTTCTCACGATGTCATAACCATTGCAAAATTCACGGGTCATTTGGTTCAGTTTTTATGGGAAGGAAGAGAAAAGCCTTCAGTGAAAAGAAAATCTGAGCTGCTTTTGGTATTTGGCATTTTAAAAAACAAGTACTTTCCTTCTTTGGGCTACGAGCAGTTTACCCAGGCCTATAATCTTTTTTCAGACTTACGAAGCTTCACTCTCGATGAAGAAGCTTTAAGTGGGGTTTTAGAAGAGCAAACTGAGGAGATCAGAGGGGCCGTCCAGCTCTTCTGGAAACTCCTGGAGTTAACCGGTTATCTGGATGAGCACGGAACATATCAGAAAATTACTGAAGCTCTGAGATCCTCGGAAGAAATTGAAGCGTTTAGAAAAATTCACGTTTTTTGGGGATTTCAACATCTGAATGGACAACAGGTTGATTTATTGAAGGCCCTCTCCATCCGCTATGATGTTATTATTCCCTTCCCATTATCTCTTAAAGAAAAACTTAAACACTCCGATTGGCCTAGTTGGTTAAAGGATGCCGGAGTTAAAGAAGTAACCCTTCCTGCCATTGAGTCTTATCCTAAGGCCCGTTGGGTGCCAGTAAATTCCCGGGAACTTGCTACAAATCTTAAGGCCCTTCTGCAGGAGCATGACCAAATCATTTTAGGTGTTTCGAAGCTATCTCCACTTCATTTGGATTTAGTGCCTTCTCTTAGGGTCAGTTATAAAATTCCCCATCAGCTGCTCCAAAGTGAAATTATAGAGCTTTATGAAAAGCTCAAAGAAGTTTACCGAGAACCAAGTGATTTATTGAATCTAGATCAGTTCTTATTAAAGCTTAGGGCCCAGGGCCCTAAGCTCAAAATGTTAAAGACTGTTGAACTCTATCAAGATGCGGTTCAAGCGATCAAAGAATTAACTGATGAGAACATTGTTGTTGATGCTTTTTTTCTCAAACTCTTAAATGAGGTTGTAACTTTAAACCAGCCACGAACTTCCTATATTCCCATTACGGCAAAAGAACTTACGATCGATCTAAAAGATATGTCCAGCCTGGAAGATGTTATAAGAGACCGCCGAGTGATTCTTGGTATTGATGACCG